>JAUXNL010000185.1 GCA_030684415.1 Moraxellaceae bacterium
CACAACTCGCAAGCAGGAAACAACCATAAATCGGCAGTCCGCCTGCTACAGTCAAGAGCCTACCAACAACGAGTCTCAAAACCGATGCAATTCACTCCATGATGCCAGCCTTCATAGTGGCGCATTAACATCCCTCAAAATCATGCCCTCAACGAATGCGACTGGTTATACACATCAGGGCCACTATAGGACGACCATACAACTGATCAACGTAATGCGGCGGCCAGACGACGGAACAACAGCCGACAACGCTGACGCCAGCCCATGGCACGCCACATCTTCATCATCAATGGTGCACGCTCTTCTGACGGTAACGCCAAAACATAAGCGATGACTTCGCGATCGATTTTCGCAACACCATGCTGCCGCCATTGCCGCTCATAAAATCCGGTATCCACCTTGCCTATGGCAGCAATCGGGGCAAACAGCTTGCCCGACTCCAGTATATCCATCAGCCTCTGCCAGACCGCGTTGCCATCATGATTGCTGACTGATGCAGCCAGCAGCGCTGCATCATTGTTACGCGCCAAGAGATCACCTCCGCCAGTCACCATCAGACCAGCAACACCATCCAGTAGCGCAGAGAGATCCGGATACTTTGTCGCATCGAGTGGTGTGTAGCCGGTTGCGCCCGTCATCAATCCGCTTACGGGGATGCCTTGCGCGCGCACCTCAGGCAACACCGTGCCGCCCGTCATCGGCAGGCTATCCAAATAAAGCGATGCTGCGCGCACCACCGCCAAATACTCCGCATAAGGCAGTACGGGATACAGGCGCAAACGCCTCGGATAACGTAGTTGAGGCAAGTACCACCACCAGTTGTTACGCAGGTTGGGGCCTACGATTGTCATGCGCGCATCGGGAAAGCGCTCTAATAACGCCATGGCCAGCACCGGAAACGACAGATCTTCCGCAGGCCGGAACTTCAGCGATGATCCGGCGGACACCAGATGCAACGCACCAGCTCTCGGCTGGCATACCTCGTAATTAGCACCACTCGGGACTGGTATTCCCAAGAAGCTAGAGCTCACACGACGTTTCTCTGCGCTCAGCTGAAAACCGAAGACACTGACCTCCGCTACAACGTCGCTGCTATGGAAACCAAACGAAAATGCATGATCAGCATGATTAACAAAAATAACTCGTATTGGACGGCGACTCCGCGCCAAGCCGACCGCAAGAGATGTATCAATGTCATCCGGGTGGATATGCAGTAGCACCTTGCCATAGCCCAAGATCATCTCTGCTAATGCCACAACTCCGTAGCCTTGCTCACTACAAATAACCCTCGTCGAGGAAGGAACACGTAAGACCTTGCCGTCATGCCCAAAGGGACGGGTTACCAGCACATCACTGTGTTCAGGAGACATGGCGGCTAACTTTTCCAGCAAGCGCGTATGCCCACCAGCAGCGTAGGGGGTAGAGATGACATGCAAGATACGTCCGCCGCATGGCGGGAGCTTATCGGAAAGTGGCCAAGCTGACTCCCATCGAGACAGCAATGCTGGCTCCAGCACATCGTCGCGATAGACACCGACTTGGTTGGACCAGAGCAGGCGACCACAAGCCCAGGCGGCCTTGGCAGCCGAGTCTGCATCTTGACGACTCAACGCATGGCTCCTTAGCGCATCAACAAATGACAGCAGCGCCTCAGGCATGGCCTCCGCATCGGGAGCACGAGACGACCAAGCATTAGAAGGCATTTGTCACTCGGATCACTGTGTCCACCTGATCGGCACTCAGGTGCGGCCCCATTGGTAGGCTGAGTACCTCATCGTGAATGCGCTCGGTAAGAGGAAACGAGCAAGCCCCCCAGCCTGCATAAGCTGGCTGCTGATGCGGCGGCACGGGATAGTGGATTAACGTCTGCACACCATGCTCCGTCAGATGCCGCTGCAGAGCAGCACGCTGACCACTGCGTACGACAAACAAATGCCAGACGTGCTGATCTTCCCGCACCAGATGCGGTAACTGCACATCAGGATGACGGATACCCTCCAAATATTTTCGTGCATGTTCGCGTCGTAGCGCAGTTTGTACATCCAGATACCGGAGCTTGACCCGAAGCAGCGCTGCCTGCATTTCATCGAGACGGCTGTTCACTCCTTGGTATAAATTCCGGTATTTTTCGTGGGATCCATAGTTGCGTAAGGCCCGCAAGATGTTTGCCAGCTCATCATCATCCGTCGTGATGGCCCCGGCATCACCCAATGCCCCCAAATTCTTGCCAGGATAAAAACTGAATCCTGCAGCATCACCCCAGCTACCGGCCTTACAGCCATCAATGCTCGCACCATGTGCTTGGGCTGCATCTTCCAGCAGCAAAAGATTGTGGGTATCCGCCAGTGCCGATAACGCCGGCATGTCGGCCAGTTGCCCGTATAAGTGAACAGCTAGAATGGCACGAGTGCGTCCGGTCAATGCCGCCCTCGCTTTTTCGGGGCAGAGGTTGTAACTATGCTCATCCGGCTCGACCAGCACCGGCACAAGCCGGTTCTCCGTAATAGCCAAGATACTGGCGATATAGGTATTAGCAGGCACCAGCACCTCGTCGCCTTCTCGCAGCCGCCCCATTTCTTTCCAAGCGCGCAAGGTCAATGTCAGAGCGTCAAGTCCGTTGGCAACGCCAATACAGTGGCGACTACCACAATACGCAGCAAACTCTTGCTCAAAAGCAATCAGCTCGTGGCCTTGGATATACCAGCCGGAATCAATCACCCGGCAGCAGGCCTCGAGCAATTCGTCACGACAACCAGCATTGATTCCTTGCAGGTCCAGAAAACTGATCATGTGTTGAGATACCTGAGAATCTTGGCTGGATTTCCCGCAACCACAGCTTTGGCAGGCACATCACGGGTCACAACCGACCCCGCCCCCACCATGGAGCTCGCGCCAATCGTTATGCCTGGCAGTAAAGTCGCATTGGCACCAATACTCGCGCCATCCTGAATCGTAATCCCTAGGAAGCTCTTAGGATAAACCTGCGAACGCGGCATAGTATCGTTGGTAAATGTGGCATTTGGCCCAATAAATACATGGTTGCCAATACGTGCGCCATCCCATATCTGAACACCAGACTTAATGGTCACATGATCGCCAATTACCACATCATTTTCGATGAGGGCATGGGCGCAAATATTGCAATTTTTCCCAATCACCGCATTAGGTAAGATCACGCAATACTGCCAAACCCGCGTGCCTTCCCCAATATTTTGACTCATGACATCAGATAAGGGATGTATTGTCAGCATGTCTCACCAGCCTCTGAAATTCGGCGTAATCACGGACATAGTCACTCTCTAGATAGTGATCAGACGCCAGTACGAGAAGAACACAATCCACACTAAAATCATGCATTTCATGCCACACCATCGGAGGCAATAAAATTCCTTTATCTGGACTGTCGAGCCAAACATCCCGACGAATCTGACCATCATCCATTACCATCCGGCAACGACCAGCTACACATATTGCTACTTGCTGCAACTCACGGTGGGCATGAAAACCCCGTGCGACACTCGGACTTGTACCCACCAAGTAATAAGTCCTACGTATATCAAAAGGAATATTGCGCCCCGCTTCTAAAGCCACTAATTGGCCACGCTCATCACCCAAGACCCTAAATGTCAGCAACTGCACGAGACTCATGACGACTCCTGCAGAGCCGAAAATACAGATGCATCCCTATCTTTTTCGCTAATCACATACTGCATTTCCGGCCACGCAACACCCAAATCAGGATCATCCCAACGCAGCGATCGCTCAGACTCGCGGTGGTAATACGCAGTGGTCTTGTAGAGAAAATGAGTATTGTCCTCCAAGGCCACAAATCCATGAGCAAAGCCGGCCGGAATCCAGAGCATGTATTTATTGGCGGCACTCAATTCCACGCCCACCCATTTTCCGAACGTCGTCGAATCACGGCGGATATCCACGGCCACATCCCAAGCCGCACCGGCCACCACCCGTACCAGCTTGCCTTGCGCATGAGGCGCCTGCTGATAATGCAAACCGCGCAATACGCCTTTATGTGAGCATGAGTGGTTGTCTTGCACAAAGGCCTGCGGGAGCGGCAAGCCCTGCGCACGCAAAGCCTCATGAAAGCGCTGCTCGTTAAAGCTCTCCATGAACCAGCCACGCTCATCTTCGAATACTTGCGGCTCGATCAATACCACATCGGGCAAGTCCGTCCTGATCAGTTTCATTGGCTGTCCTCTGCCAGCAATCGCAGCAGGTATTGCCCGTAACCGGTCTTCTTCAGCGTATCCGCCTCGCGCGCCAGATCTTCTCGCGACAACCACCCCTGGCGGTAGCCGATTTCCTCAAGGCAGGCCACTTTCAGGCCTTGGCGTTTCTCGATGGTCTGCACAAAACTACCGGCCTCCATTAATGAGTCATGCGTGCCGGTATCCAGCCAAGCGAAACCGCGCCCCAGCAACTCCACACGCAAGTCGCCGCGCTGCAAATAGGCATTGTTCACGTCGGTGATTTCCAGCTCACCGCGCGCCGATGGCTTTACCGCTTTTGCAATATCGATGACATCGTTGTCGTAAAAGTACAGCCCTGTGACGGCATAGTTGGATTTAGGACTGGCTGGCTTTTCTTCAATCGAAACGGCCCTTCCTTCCGCATCAAACTGCACCACGCCGAAGCGTTCGGGATCAGATACGTGGTATCCGAAAACGGTGGCGCCATTTGTGCGCTCAGCTGCCGCTTTGAGCTGCACACCAAAAGACTGCCCGTAAAAAATGTTGTCGCCCAGAATCAGACAAACACGGTCCGAGCCAATGAAGTCGGCTCCGATGATGAACGCCTGAGCCAAACCGTCAGGACTGGGTTGCAATGCATACTGGAGTCGGACACCAAATGCGGCACCGTCACCCAATAGCCTCTCGTAGCCTGGCAAATCCTCTGGCGTGGAGATGATGAGAATGTCACGAATTCCCGCCAGCATGAGCACAGAGAGCGGGTAATAAATCATGGGCTTGTCATAAATCGGCAGAAGCTGCTTGGACAATCCTCGGGTGATGGGATGCAGACGGGTGCCTGACCCCCCAGCCAGAACAATGCCTTTTATCGCGCTCATAGTGCGTGGCTCTCCATCAATACATCAGTTACCTGATCCACAGAAAAACTCCAGTCAGGCAGTGCAATTCCCAGCGCCTGCTCGATTCGCCTGCAATCCAGCCGGGATGAAAGCGGACGTCGGGCCGGCGTGGGGTAGGCAGAAGACGGAATGGCCGAGACGGCGTCCGCCGACACCTTCACAGCCCAATTCCTGGCAGCAGCCCTGGCAATGACATGTTGCGCATAGCCATGCCAGTTTATACAGCCTGCGGCCGCCACATGATAAATGCCCTGCTCCACAGCTACGCCCCGGCAATCATCACGCAGCAACAACGTGCTGACATCCGCCAGTAAAGCTGCGGATGTTGGAGCGCCCCACTGATCAGCCACAACAGCCAATGACTCGCGCTGTCGTGACAGGCGCAGCATGGTCTTGAGGAAGTTACTGCCATGCAGGCCATACACCCACGAAGTACGGAAAATCCAGTGCTTCGCGCCGACCGCCTCAATCTCTCGCTCACCCTGTAGCTTACTGGCACCATAAATACCCAGAGGCGCCGTTACATCAGACTCGGTATATGGGCTTATTGCGGAACCATCGAAAACGTAATCGGTAGAGTAATGCAGCAGTGCCGCTCCGGTACGTGATGCCTCTTCCGCCAGGATACGAGGGGCAGTTGCATTTACGGCATAGGCAAGCTCAGGCTCACTTTCTGCGCGGTCTACCGCTGTATAAGCCGCCGCATTAACGATAATGCTGGGCTGCACCTGCTGCACACAGCTACGCAAGCCAACCTCATCCGCAAGATCACACTGGCGCCGACCCAAGGCAACAACTCGCCCCAAGGGGGCCAAAGCCCGCTGAAGCTCGAAGCCCAACTGGCCGTCTGCGCCTGTCAGCATGATGATGTGACTCACTGCTGCTCTCCTAGCCGCTCCAGCCGATACGCACCACTGAGCACACGCTGCCACCAGTCGCGATTATCGAGATACCAGCGAACCGTCTTGCGCAGCCCACTCTCGAAGGACTCTTGCGGCACCCACCCCAATTCACGCTCAATTTTCCCCGCATCAATCGCATAGCGGGCATCATGGCCCGGGCGGTCCTTCACAAACGTAATGAGGTCGCGATAGTGTCGCAAACTCTTGGCCTTTTCGTGCGGCGCCATTTCTTCCAACAAGCTGCATATTGCCTCTACTACATGCAGATTTCGCTGCTCGTTATGCCCACCAATATTGTAGGTCTCTCCCACCACACCGCGTGAAACAACGGCCACCAAGGCTTGCGCGTGATCTTCGACATACAGCCAATCACGAATCTGCGAACCATCACCATAAACAGGCAGAGGTTTGCCATGCAGGGCATTCAGAATGACATGAGGAATCAGCTTTTCCGGAAAATGGAAAGGCCCGTAATTATTGGAGCAGTTGGTTATGAGCGTTGGCAGGCCATAGGTTCGTTGCCAGGCCCTGACCAGATGATCGCTGGCAGCCTTGCTGGCTGAATAGGGTGAGCTGGGCGCATATGGCGTCGTCTCCAAAAAGAGGTCCGTGCTGCCATGAAGATCGCCATAAACCTCATCAGTCGAGACATGATGAAAGCGGAACTCCGCCTGCCGCGAAGGCTCCAGCATCGACCAGTACTTTCTGGTCGCCTCAAGCAACGTATAAGTGCCGACAATATTCGTTTGCACAAAAGCACCCGGACCATCAATCGAGCGATCCACATGCGACTCTGCCGCCAAGTGCATGACGGCATCAGGCACATGCTCACTGAAAACCCGATCAAGTGCTTGGCGATCCGTAATATTCACCCGTTCGAATGCATAGCGATCACTGCCCGCAACGCTGGTGAGCGACTCCAGATTTCCGGCATACGTCAGGCAGTCAAGATTGACGACATGATGCGATGTATTGGCAACAAGCTCCCGAACCACGGCAGACCCGATAAAGCCAGCGCCGCCCGTAACCAGAATTTTCATGCGGATCTTTCACCTTGTCTTGCAAGCGAGAATGAGTACACCCGATTGGCCATCATTTTTGACATCCCGCCCCATGAAAAGAGCATCAATTTAACCACTCACGCGCATACCCACGAAGTCGGCCAAGCACATCCGTCTTGAAGCTCACATGACGATAATAGCCATGCTTCCAAACCACTCGACGGTAATCATGGTTCCGCATCCAGCTATCGACACGCTTTTCAAAAAGCTCTCCACCGTACTTCGGATAACGGTCAGAAAACGGATGGGACTCCTCATAGATGCGCTGCCGGAAGTCCGCCGCACGTACCAGATACATCTGGTCAGAGAAGCCATAACAGTGACAAAAAGTCTCATCTTCCCGAAAAGACTCACGTCGCACCTGATCAAGACGAGAATTCCAGACAAGCGTCGCAACTTTTATTTCAGGCGACTTTGCCATCAAGGCCAGCGTGTCGCCCATCCAATGATAAGGTTTTGCCAAGCATGAATCCCCCGCAAAATGAAGTAGATACTCCGTCTTGCAGAGATAAATACTTACCAATTCGGCAATCGAGTAAACATAGCCTTTGCCGAAGTCTTCCTGCGTCAGTCCAAAGAAATCCAATGCCTCTTCAGCATGATCCTTAACCACCACAAAATCATCGATGATACCCTCATCGACTTTTTTCCGGCAAAGATCACTCACTTTGGCATAATCATTCACATTATTGATGTAAATAAGACGCCGCTCGAAAGCATGGCAATTACGATCAATCATTTTCTGCAATCGGTTGGTGCCGAGAATGATTTCATAGTCACCTTCCCACACCTTGGTTTCAAACGTTACGGTTGGCAACATCTCAAACATCCATTTCAAAAAATTCGGGGCAGCATTAGCCTGGCAATAGACGCGAAAGCTTGATCCGACGCAGCTCCACCCTTCGTGCCGCTATTGCAAGCCTATCCACCCAGTCCAGTGCTATACCGCCATCATTTTTTAACCCTCGCAAAAGAGCCCCATCAACAAAGACATCCTGAAAGCGGCGCATCACCCTTTCGGGTGAAAACACTTTTGAATAGCAATCCCACTCCCCCGAACGAACATCCTCAGGGCGCAACTCCAGCAGAAAACGCAGCAAACTTCGCGGCCCATCATAAAGAAAAGCTTTATCGGCCATCACATCAATATGATTCCGCTCACCTGAGCGAGAGTAGGTCAACACAGGGCGATTTCGTGCCGAAAATTCGGCGCAGGCCAGCCCGAATGTTTCACCCCTTTTGCGAGCATGTAGCATGGCATCACAGGTGTTGATAAACCTGACCTTGTATTGAATATCCGCAGAGCGCGGCAAGAAGAACACTCTCTCATGCTGTACGAACCGAGGAATATTCAGAAAGACAAAGTAGACGTTGCTGCGTTTTTCGACTGCCTTAAGCACACAGAAACGCGCGAAATCCAGATCAAATGAGTCCGCACCACCATGACAGCCGAACACCATGGCAGCCTCCGGAATCCCCAATTCATCACGCATGCATTCGTGGATTGACGGCAGCGAGACGATATGTGGCACTACAGGAGCCTTGCGATTTGAGCAGACCGCGGACAGCCAATCTGACACAAAAGCATAGGTTGCACCATGAAACCCTGCCGAAAAAGTTGGAAAGACAGCATGCACCATTGTCGGCACACCGCTGGCGACAACACCATCTTTTCTGCCGGCTTTGATCGCGTAAAAAATATCCGCCTTCTCCCGCTCGATCAGATGATCAACCTCGGAGAAGTCTTCATAAGCATGAACAGGAAACTGCCGTCTGAACTTCTCGATGACGGCAGAATCATTGCTGGGACTTCCTTTGCCATACACAACAATAGACTCGTTCCCCAATATTTCCCTGTTGTAGAGGGCGTAGTCATAAAGGGCAACTTCCGTACCACGCACTGACAATTGATTGGATTGAAAAACAATGCGCTTCATGCCCAGTCCCCAGAAAATCAGAAGAGTCCAAACCAGCGCCGATAGCGTTTGTGAAGTCGCATGGGATCAAGTCGCTCACCGGCTTGAAGCTGAGATGCAACCTCCAGAAACCATCGGATGTTTCGCCGCTTTCTCGCCTGGAACAGATGAAACAATCCCGACTGATAGAACGTACCAATCCCATAAGAGCCCACGTCAGCAAGATTCCACACCTGTTTCAAGCAGCCGGTGGGCATGGACATCTGCACTGGAACACCCTGCTCCTGGGCGACTCGGGTCACATGCTGACCAGCGTCGCTGATATCCGTTTCCCTGAAGCTGGGAGAGCCCATCTGGCGCCATACCCGCTTGCTCAGACACATGAATACCGGACTGACATAAATGTGGTCGCGATCTTTGTGATTGGCCACTTGGGCCACACCATAAAGGACGCCTTTTTCTGCGGCAAGAAATGCCTCCGTTACAGCCGCTTTGCGTGTGGGAATGCAATCGATATCCACAAATAGCACGATCTCATCATCAGGCAAGGCGGCCATGACCTCATTCATCCAGTCGCCATGTGCCTTGCCCGTCTGCTCCACCTGCTCAAGTGGCAAGTCGAAATGGGCAAAAACAGCAGCCTGTGCCTGCACGATACGAGGATCGATATTGTTCCAGTACATCGAAATTGTTTTCATACTTTCCCCGCTACGCCCCTTGAGTCAGCTTCATCCTCAGAACCTGCAAATGACGCAACAATCCTCGTAATGCTCGACTGACTCGCTGACGCATGCTGAGGCCAAAGCGGTTGCGCCGGTAATCGCCCCGGATAGTGGAAACATGCACGGTATCTTCCATTACAACAAACGGACGCACATGCCATATCCTCATGAAAGCAGAAAAAAATGGATGGTCATCGGCAACTGTCACCACCGGAAAATTCGACTTCAACTTTTCACAACCTCGACGACTGACCAGATAGCCCACCATGCCAAGATGGCTCTGTCGAGGCCTGACACCAAACACATGATCAGGACCAACCGCCCCCAGCGGCATCACAGGATCATAGAGCCAAGCCATTTGCACATCTTCGTCGGCCAGCTTGGGGTAGCCTAGAATCAGTACATCAAAGTCGAGTGTGCGAGCCCCAGCGAGCACCTCACGGAACCCCGACAGCAGGCGCGCATCATCTTCAAGCACGCAGGCGTAGTCATGTCCCTCAGCGAGAATTTTGTCATACACATTCTGGTGCGAAAGCGCACAACCAATCTCGCCTGCGGTCATGTCACGTCCGATATTATGCCGCATGGCTTCCGTCGACCCGACTTTCCCGGAGCGATCGTCAGTCGACAATTCGCTACCACGAACACCATCAACAAACTCATGCAATAGCCCCATCGCGAACAATTGGGCGGTCATACCTTGTCGGCGCTGGTCCGAGCCTGGAAGTGAAATGACGTATATGGGACAGGAAAAATCACTCTCCGTTCTGCCAACAGATATAGACGTCATTTTTCAGTATTCCTAAGCTTCTCCATATACGTGCATACCCGGGCATGAATTTTCTCAAGCACTTGAGCAACAGCGATAATCACCGAGGATCGTCGCATTGCATGACGGGAAAGTAGAAATCTCCCCGATTCCACTGTCTTTCCTTGCTCCGAAGACTCAATGATGCGACTGACGACGGCAAAGAAGTGATGCTCTTCCAGAACACGACGCCGGGCTTCCTCAAGCAGTGGAAATCTTTTCTCATACAGGTCATCCGCGAGTGCACGGCGTATTATCACTGCTGCGCCATCAGGATCCTTGATGTCGATTTCCACATAACTGCCCTCCGGGTAGTAATCACTCACATTCGGAGCGCCCGCATAGAACGGGAATGCGCGCCCTAGAAACGCATCTGGCAGTTTTTCGGTAATGTGATGCGCAGACACATGATTTTCCAGAACGACATGGTATTTGAAGGGATCAATCGCTTCGGCTTTGTCGTCAACTTCCCGGTGACCACGCCCAATGATTTCAATCTCGGGAATCAGTTCCTTGATGCGCTGGATGAAACGAAAACGGTAGGCATGCAAGGTATGTGTCTGCGCCTTGGGTGAGCCCATAATCGAGATCACCCCGGTTTTCTCGCCACCACCAGACTCCACGCGCGCGCGCGACATGTAGGTCTTACCCGCACCGTAGTACCAGTGGTTCGCGGCTTGCTGCCAGTGCCGGTGTGGATGCGGCAACGCCCACTCCGGCTGAGTCGTCAGCACATGACCGAACTGTGCAGTGTAATGACGCCCATACGACTTTATTGACGAAGGCTCGGTTGTGACCAGCAGGGTATTTTCAGGAGGGCAAAGCAGGGGTTCGCTCGCCGCATGCGTTGGTTGTCCGTGCCGAGGAGGTACGTCGTCATACACCACTACCCAGTCGTAAGCCGTGGCATCCCGGTCGAAGATAAAGCGGCAGCCGCCCCATATGCCGTCCTCTTCAGGAAAATAGCGCAACCAATCGGAGGCCAGTACGCGGCCGACCACCTTGACCGTTATCAGTTTCACCTGCCACTCCCAACACTTTCAAAGCGCTCCAAAACATCTCTCAGCATGCCTGATGATGCGCAGTCAGCCACTTGAGCTCGAGCACCCCATGACAGCCATACCAAGATGCCCATCATCACACCCCATCCAGCAGGGACTTTGCCACCCTGTCCGCCTCATTGAGCACAGGCGGCACGACCAGCACATGCTGCCCCGAGTACCAGTCATTGAATCGCGTCACGACACCACTGTTGACCAACTGCTGCACGCCCTGCACAACACGGCTCCCGGCAACCACGCCTGGCAAGGCCAGCATGCCCACCCGACAGCCCGCCGTCAGCGCCTCATAAACCATCGACACGCTGTCTTCACTGACCCAGACGGTTTCCGTCACCGCCAGCTTCTGCGCTAACCAGCCTGGCGGACAATCCTGCCAGCGCTGGAACCGCTCTCCGTACCGACGCAGCAGCTCTGCCGACAAAGACTCCGGCGTACGCCGCGAGTCTGCAATGCGCCAGGCCGCCCCAGGCTTCTGTGCACTCACCAGCACGTCCACCTGCTTGAGAATGGCCACATCATCCCAACTGGCATGCTTGCTCTCCCCGCCCACCAGCACGAGTAAAGAGGCGGGTACTTTCTCGCCCGGCCGCATGGGGTTGAGCACACCACGGGTCACCATGATGCGGTCACTGGCCGCCACACCATCATGCTCAGGCACGACGATGTGATCAAAGAGAAACGCGGGGAGAGAGGGCTTCATCAGCACCACCACGGAGGCACCTGTGATGCGTTTTGCCGCAAGGAGACCCAGATGGGTGGCGTGACCGGCACCGATGATGAATTTCGGCCGACGCTGCATGAAGCCACCAGGAAACCGGCGAAGCAACAAATCCAGAAAACCCACCGGGTGCGCGGCAACATCAATGTCGAGCACTTCAATCGGCGTAAGCCGCTGGAGGGCCTGCACCAGCCCCAGCGACTGCTGCATATGGCCGGGCTTGCCGTCAGTCAAACGCCAAATCACGAGTGCATCGGACATGACGGCGCCCCGATCAGATGAGGATGGGCTTTATCAGCGGACCGGCGTCAGCCAGTCGCTGTGCTTCGGATTGCGCCCCATCACCGTGTCGAAATACAGCGACTGCAGTTGTGTCGTGATCGGGCCACGGCGGCCAGCACCGATGGTGCGTCCGTCGAGCTCGCGAATCGGTGTCACTTCGGCAGCGGTGCCGGTGAAGAAGGCTTCGTCAGCGATATAGACTTCATCGCGGGTGATGCGCTTTTCCACGAGAGGAATGCCCAGATCGCGCGACAGTGTGAGCACCGCGTTGCGGGTAATGCCATTGAGGCAGGCGGTGACTTCCGGCGTGTAAATCACGCCGTCTTTCACGATGAACACGTTCTCGCCCGACCCTTCGGCCACATAACCTTCCGGGTCCAGCAGCAGGGCTTCGTCCGCACCGCCAGAGAGTGCTTCCTGCAGAGCAAGCATCGAATTGATGTAGTTGCCATTGGCCTTGGCACGCGTCATGGAAATATTGACGTGATGACGGGTATAGCTCGACGTGCGCACCTTGATGCCAAGTTCAAGCGCCTCTTTGCCCATGTAGGCGCCCCAGTTCCAGGCAGCCACGATCACATGCACTTTCAAACCGGATGCACGCAGGCCCATGCCTTCGGAACCGAGAAACACCATCGGGCGCAGGTAAGCGGCCGGCAGATTGTTTTCACGCACAGCGGCGCGTTGCGCTTCATTGATTTCGTCCTTGGTGAACGGAATCTTCATGTTCATGATGTGCGCAGAATCGAACAGGCGATTGGTGTGTTCCTTCAGGCGAAAAATCGCCGTACCCCCTTCGGCTTCATAAGCACGAACACCTTCGAACACACCCATTCCGTAATGCAGGGTATGGGTCAGTACATGGGTTTTGGCATCACGCCAGGGCACCATCTCGCCGTCATACCAGATCACGCCATCGCGATCAGACATCGACATTTTCATTTCTCCACGCGGGGTATCCGGTCCGCCGCTACACGGTTTGTTTAGTGCCCGCCAAGCAGTTGGTTCCACCAATGCATAACGAGGGCGCGTTCCGTGAGGAATTCGTCGTCGTTTACCCTGGTTTCCCGGTTGGCGAGCGCGAGGCGATGGCCGCGGGCACGGTATTGCAGATAGGCATCCCTGAGCCCGGCGGCCGCATCGGAGGGGAGAAGACCTCGGTTGGCGAGACCTTCCAGGATACGGACGTTATCGGGGTAGCGGGTCAGCTCAGGGGATTCGTGCGCCCACGCCAAGACGGCGTATTGCACCATAAATTCGATATCCACGATACCGCCGCGGTCGTGCTTGAGATCAAAACCACGCCCACCTTTGCCTGGCGCCTCCGACGAAAGATGGCTGCGCATCTTGTCGCGCATTTCCACCACTTCGCGGCGTAACTGCGGCAAATCCCGCTGCCGCGACAGCAGCTCATGACGCTCGGCATCAAACGCCTCGGCAAGTCGCTTGTCGCCCGCCACCACGCGGGCCCGCACCAGCGCCTGATGCTCCCAGGTCCAGGCCTTGTCTTCCTGGTACTTGCGGAACGCAGAGAGCGAACTGACCAGCAACCCGGCGTTACCCGAGGGGCGCAAGCGCATGTCCACTTCGTAGAGCTGGCCGGCACCGGTCGCGGCCGTCAGGAACGCGATGATTTTCTGGCCAAAGCGGGCAAAGAAACTGGCGTTGTCGAGCGGACGTTCACCATCGGTTTCACCGTCCGGGCTGGCATTGTGGACGAACACCAGATCCAGATCAGAGCCATAGCCCAGTTCAAGACCGCCCAGCTTGCCGTAACCCGCCACGATGAAGTCCGGGTCACAAGGCGTGCCGTCTGCGCGATAGGGCGTGCCATGTTTGGCGGTCAGCGAGCGCCAGGTCAGCCAAAGCACCTCTTCCAGCACGGCCTCGGCAATCCAGGTGAGATAGTCGCTGACCTTCATGAGCGGCAAGGTCCCGGTGATGTCCGAGGCAGCCACCCGCAGCACATGCCCCTTCTTGAAAATTCGCAGCGCCTGCATTTGCGCTTCGAGATCGTCTTCCGGCAAGCGCACCAGCGCCTGTCTCAACTCGGCCTCCAGCTCCGCTTTCCCCGGTGGCGCAAACAGGGTTTCAGCATTGAGCAATTCGTCGAGCAGCACCGGATAGCGCGCCAACTCGTCGGCAATCCAGGGGCTGGCCGCACAGAGACTCACCAGCCGTGCGAGCGCCGCACGATTCTCTACCAACAACATCATGTAAGCGGAACGGCGCAGCACAGACTCCACCAACGGCAATGCGCGCAGCAGCGCCACATCCGGCTCTTCCTGCCGAGCACACTCGGCCAGCAACAACGGCATCAGCCGGTCCAGGCGCTCACGACCAACCGGCTGCAACGCACGCACCACACGACTCTCGCGCAGCTCAATAAGACGCCGTGCCGTATCGGCAGAAGCAAGAAACCCCTGCTGCTCCAGCAACTGCGGCAACTCCTCACCGGCACACCAGAGCAAGACGGCGCCACTGTCAGCCGCCGGAGCCTCCTCTTCACGCGCCACAATCACATCGCGAAAATGGCCGGCCACGCAGGCACGATGCTGCTCCAGCACCGACAGGAACTCATCACTGCCCGTGAACCCAAGACTGAGCGCCAAGCGCTCCATGTCGCCGGCCGCCACCGGCAAATCCTGAGTCTGGCGATCCAGCCTCATCTGCAGGCGATGTTCGACCTGCCGCAAAAAAATATACGCCTCTGCCAGAGCACCACAGGCACTGGTCGGCAACAAACCAGACTCGCCCAGTAGCGCCAGCACTGGCAGCAACTCGCGTTGCTGCAAACGGCGATCGACCCCCCCACGGATGAGCTGGAAGGCCTGGACGATGAACTCCGCCTCACGAATGCCCCCACGACCAAGCTTGACGTTAGTGTCCATGCCTTTACGGCGCACTTCGCGCTCGATCATCGCTTTCATTTCGCGCAAGGACTCAAAGGCACCGAAATCAATGTAGCGTCGGAACACAAAGGGCCGCAGTGATTGCATCAGCAGTTGCCCACTCTCGATGTCACCCGCGCAGATGCGCGCCTTGATCAGGGCATAGCGCTCCCATTCGCGCCCATGCTGCTCGTAATAGGTTTCCATGGCGGTAAATGAGCTGGCCAGCGCCGAACCGTCGCCCCAAGGTCGCAGGCGCATGTCGACACGAAAGACAAAGCCGTCGGCCGTCACCGTGTCGAGCAGGCGCATGATTTTCTGACCCACCCGCACAAAGAATTCCTGATTGGAAATACGTGCAGGCCCGGTGGTTTCGCCGGCTTCGGGATAAACAAAGATGAGATCAATATCAGATGAAAGATTGAGCTCCTGCGCTCCCAGCTTGCCCATGCCGATGACACTGAGCTGTTGCCTGCACCCTGAGTTTTCGCCAACTGGCTCACCATGGGTACATACCAGCGCCGCATGGGCATGGGCCAGCGCCACCTCGATGCAGGCATCGGCAAAATCCGAGAGCTCCCGCGTCAGTTCGGTAACGCTGCAAAGGCCGTTCACGTCACGGTATATCCAGCGCAGCATCTCACGCTGACGCCACTGCCGCAGTTGCTGCATCAGCAATGCTTCATCGGGCTCGGCCTGCAAGGCCAGCAAAACATCTCGCCGGGATGCCGGCCCCTCACTCAACAAGGCAAAGGCCACCGCATCAGGGTCGCGCTGCACAACTGTCAACGCATAGTCACTGGCCAACCACACACGCCGCCACGACGGCATGGACGGAAGCGTGCTGGCAAGATCAGGGGACAGAGCAGGCATGCCATCAGGCAGCAAGGAAAGATCAACAGGGGTAACAGGCTTCATTCGGGGCTCCAGCAAACACCCTCATCCTGCCTTCGGCCCAGCGGCGATGCCAGTGGCACAGGTTTATTTGCCCTTGGGCTTGGGGGACAGCAAAGAGCTTTGCTGCACCGTGAACGACACGGCAGCCGACGACGCCAGCACCTTGCCGGCACTGTCCACGACCCTTGCCACCAGGGTGTGAGTCCCACGATCAATGTTCTCGTCCAGCGCGATGCTGGTGCCCCCGCCATTGGAAATCACCTTGCCATCCAGCAATACCTCCAGCCGGTGGCCGTCGGCCAGGCTGGGAGAAACCGTTACCGCCACGGGAACGGCATCCTCACCACGGCGATACGAGGTGTCCGCTGGTGGGCTGCTGAGCAGCACCGTATAGGCCAGCGCCTGCTGACGCGCAGGAGTTGGATCGCCTGCAGAGGAGGATGGCGGTGACGAGCCCTTGGGGAATGGCATGGTCATGATCGGCGATGTCTGTACCGGCACCGCCCCCTCGCGCGGGGTATCGGTCAGCACCAGATTGCCGCTGGCATCAACATATTTGTAGATCTGCGCTTGCGCCGGCAGTGCCGGCAGACACAGCACCAGCATCGCGACACGCAGGAATCGGGACGACCGCATGTGCCCTCTCCTTCTTGGATAATGGAGAGGGAGCCTAGCCCCTAACCCCGACCGGCGCGAACTGCCATGGCGCCGAAATGCAAAGAGGCCCGCATAAGCGGGCCTCTTTTTACGGCTTTCTGGTGAAAAACGGCGGCCAAAGCCGCCACTTTCATCAGCAGCTGTAGTACAGCTCGAACTCGACCGGGTGCACCGAGGTGCTCACCAGACGGGCTTCTTCGGTCTTCAGCTCGATGTAGGCATCAAGCATTTCCTTGGTGAACACGCCGCCCTTGAGCAGGAACTCGTGGTCGGCCTTGAGGGCGGCGAGTGCCGTCTCCAGGTTTTCGGCCACGGTTGGCACCAGCGCGTCTTCTTCCGGCGGCAGGTCGTACAGATCCTTGTC
>JAUXNL010000380.1 GCA_030684415.1 Moraxellaceae bacterium
CGCAGGAGAAAAAAATCATTGTCTCGTTTGTGGAAAATGCCGCCACGCTGTCCAAGCTCTGGACACTGGGCGTCAGCTACCTGCAGGGCTATTACCTGCAGCCACCAGGCGACACCATGCATTACGAAGCACAGGGCTGACCCCACCGCCTGCGCTTTCCGCCCATGAAAAAGCCGGCAAGCATTGCCGGCTTTTTCATGGGCGGAAAGCGCAGGCCATCTCATGACATCTTTGTGGCGACCTGCTCAGATACGGGCTCAAGCCACCGGCTCATCCAGTGGCAAAAAGGGCGACGTTGCGGCCACCCAGCGCAGAAACTCATCCACCGGCAAGGCTCTGCTGGCCAGGAAGCCCTGAATGTAATCACAGCCCAGATCCCGCAGCAGCGCCCACTCTTCGGGGGTTTCCACACCTTCGGCCACTACACTGAGCGCAAGGTTATGCCCAAGGTCGATGGTGGAGCGCAGCAGCGTGGCCGCATCCGTTCCCGCACGGGCACCGTGAATGAAAGAGCGGTCAATCTTGAGCTCTGCGACCGGCATCTTTTTAAGGTAGGAGAGCGATGAGTAGCCTGTGCCAAAGTCGTCAATGCTGAGCGAAAAGCCCAGATCACGAATCTGGTGCAGCACGCGCAACGCGCGCTCGGCATCTTCCATCACGCCACTTTCGGTAATTTCAAGGCGTATCCACTGCGGCAATCCCTGATGCCGCACCAGCAAGGCTTCAAGCGCCGCCGGAAAGCGTTCATCCAGCACATCACGCGAAGAGACATTGACCGAAATCTGCACCGGGCGCCCATTCTTGGCCCACTGCGTTGTCAGTTGCATGGCCTTGCCCAGCATCCAGTGCGTCAGCATGCCGATTCGCCCGGACTGCTCAGCAAAGGGAATGAACTCGCCGGGCGGCACAAAGCCGCGCTCAGGATGCTGCCAGCGCACCAGCGCCTCCGCACTCGTGACGGCGCCAGTAAAGACGTCTACTTTGGGCTGCAAGTGCATCACCAGCTCGTCACGCTCAACTGCACGCTTGAGGTCCGACAGCAAGGTGAGATGCGACAGCCGGGTTTCGTCCAGCACACTGGCATAGACCACCAGCCCGAGGCGGTCACGCTTGGCGGCGGTCAGCGCGATTTCCGCATTGCGCATCAAGGTCTGGATGTCGGCGCCATGATCGGGGTACATGGCAACCCCCATAGCCAGCGCCACATCCACCGGATGCCCTTCAATTTCCACCGGGGCGTCAAACGCCAGTTCGATGCGCCGGTGCAGGCTAGCGATATTGAGCATCTCATGCGTATGTAACAGCGCCAGAAATTCATTGCCCCCGGGGCGCGATACCGCATCCGCCTCACGCAACACTTCCCGTAGGCGTTCACCCACGGCACACAAGAGCAAATCGCCCGAGTGATAGCCCAGCGCATCATTGATGGCCTGGAAGCGCTCGATATCCAGCGCCACCACCGCGAGCGCACGCTGTTCGCGCTCCGCCAGAGTGAGCGCCTGCTCACCCAGCAAGGTTATCATCTGGCGGTTCGGCAAGCCGGTGAGCACGTCGTAGTAAGCGCTGCGGGTGATTTCCTGCTCACGTTCGGCAATCGCACGGCTCATGGCGTTCACACTGCTGGCCAGTTGCCCGAGCTCATCCTCCCCGTGCACCGGCAGGGGCTGGTCGTAATCGCCAAGGCTGATGGCTTCGGCCTTGCGCGTCAGTTGCTCCAGCGGACGTGAAAATCCACGGGCAATCACACGCGTTACCGGAACAGCAACCAGAAAACCGGCACAGAGCAACAACACCAGCAGCAAGA
>JAUXNL010000388.1 GCA_030684415.1 Moraxellaceae bacterium
GGCCGAACGCTTTCTCAACGCCTGGCAACTGGCCACGCGCCACATCGAAGAAATTGCCGCCGCCGAACAACGTAAGACCGACAGCGCGCAAGCTGAAAACGAGCTGCAAGCAGCCATCCACATTCTCGAAACCACACTGGCTGACTATCAAGGGCAAGCAGATTTTGATGCTCCTGCGCTGGCAGCCGTCATGAAAACACAGGAGGTGCGCTGGGAAGTGGCCGCCGCCCTGCACACACCCGCCGCTGCACTGCAACAGCGCCATGCTCAAGTCAGTGCCGGCTTGGCCAGACTTGCCGCTTTGTTGGCAGACTGGCAGCAAGACCAACCGGCGGCCACCGCCGCGCTGGAGGCTCTGGCACACGACGCTCCAGACGATGCCGAAAAAGCGACCGCCTACGCCACCCTTACCCGCCTGCGTGAACGTTATGCCACCTACGCACTGCCCCTGCCGCAGCTACTGACACAGGCAGTCGCGCAAGACGCGGGCACGGCACTCACACCAACGGCCCACGATGCCAACAGTCCGTCTGCGAACAATGCCAAGACAGTCGACACCACTGAACTGCAACGCTGGATGGATGAACTCGACGGACATCTCGACGCTGGCCGCAGCCGCGAAGCGACACGTCTTTGGCGCCGCCTGCAAGAAAAAGCGCGCGTGGCCCACTGGCACCCTGCCCGCATGACCGCTCTTGGCGAGCGCATGCGTGAACTGAAAAGCTGGGCCGGTTTCGCTGTTCTGCCTAAAAAAGAAGCTTTGCTGGCCAACATGCAGGCACTGGCGGATGCACACACCTTGGACCCGGAAGACAAGGCCGACCGCATTCGCAATCTGCAAGCCGAGTGGAAAGCACTCGGGGTAGTCGACAGCGCGGTCGAGCAGCCGCTTTGGGAACAGTTCAAAGCCGCGAGCGACACCGCCTATGAACCTTGCCGGCTGCATTTCGCTGCCCAGCGCGAGCTGCGCCAGAAAAATCTGGCCCAGCGTGTCGTGCTGTGTGAGCAGTTGGAGGCCTATCGTGATGCATTGTCGTCACGGCCTGATGCGGATGTCGACTGGAAAAACCACGATGCCATCATGAAAACGGCACGCAGCGAATGGCAATTGCTGATCCCTGTCGAGCGTCGTGACGCAACAGTGGTGCAAGAACGTTTCAATCATGTGCTGAAAGCACTCGAGGCCAGACTGCGCGACCACCAGAACACGGTGGCTGCCGCCAAACAAGCGCTTGTCGCCAAAGCGCAGACGCTGGTGAACAGCAATGACTTGCGGGCGGCGTGCGACAGCACACGCCAATTACAGGTTGAGTGGAAAGCGCTGGGCCAGGCCCACCCCAAAGCCGACCGTCAACTCTGGCAGGATTTCCGCAACGCCTGTGATGCGGTGTTTGCGCGCCGCGAGGCCGACTTCAATGCTCGCCAACAGGCACGCACGGAAGTCCTGCAACAGGCACAAGCACTGGTGGCGGCACTTGAAGCCCTCGCCGCCGAGGGGCAGCCGGCACGTGCCGGTGAAGCCGCCCGACTGGAAGAATCGTTTTCTGCACTGGCGCTGCCACGAGAAGACGCCGGGCCATTGCGGCAACGGATTCAGCAGGCGCAAAAACACTATGAAACCACACTGCGTGAGTACAACGCCGCTCAACAGCGCCAGCGTCTGAACACGTTGCTGGAGGCTTGGCGAGCCGTTGCGGCTTGCGAGCAAACGCCGGATACCGCGCCACCTGCACTCGACGATCTGCCGGCGTCTGTGCGGCAGGCTTTGCAGGGCCGTCTGGCTCGCTTGCCACAAGCCGCTAGCGCTCCCTTGGACGCAACGGCTCCATCCGATCATGAGGCACAGTTGCACACGGCCTTGCTCGACATGGAAATCGGACTCGACCAGCCCTCGCCTCCCGGACATGAAAATTCGCGTCGCGAACGCTTGATGGCGCGGCTGCAAGAAAAAGGGCTGCGTGGCAAACAGACGTTCGATGTCGCGGCAGCACTCGCGGCGCTGCTCGCCATAGGGCCATTGACGGTTGCGATGACAGAGGCATCCGTGCCACGGCTGGAGGCCTTGCTGAAAGCGGTGCCCCAGCGCGACGGCAGCCGCCTTTACTGAGCAATCAACGAAAGACAGATCAGAACTGGAAAAATCAAAAGCGCGACACTGACAACTTGCTGAAAAAATGCCCATCTCTGGCCGGTTCGCCGCTTGCTGAAAACCATTTTTCAGCAAGCGGCTGACACGTCAACAACACGACAGCAGGCGGCCTGTATCCAAGATGCCGCCTATTTCAGCAGGGGCTTTAGCACCGGCCAGGCGTTGTCCAGCAAGCGCTGCTGCGCCTTGGCATTGGGGTGAATACCATCGCTCTGCATGAGCGCGGGGACGCCACCAACCCCTTCCAGAAAAAACGGATGTAAGGGCACTTTTGTTTCGGCGGCCACATCGGCAAACACTTTTTCAAAAGCACTGGTGTACGCCTTGCCGTAATTGGGCGGAATTTTCATTCCCAGCAGCAGCACATCGGCACCCGCCGCGCGCGCATCGGCAATCATGCGCCGCAAGTTGTTGGCGATCAGTCTGGGAGGCTGGCCGCGCAAGCCATCATTGCCACCAAGCTCCAGAATCACGATATCCGGCCGATGCTGTTTCAGGAGCGCCGGCAAGCGCTGCACCCCGCCAGATGTGGTCTCTCCGCTCAGACTGCCATTGAACACGCGATGCTTTTTTGCAGCCGTTTTGTCGAGCTTTTGTTGCAGCAAGCTGACCCAGCCGGCGTTTGCTTCCAGCCCGTAGGCGGCGCTGATACTATCCCCGAAGACCAGAATCGTGGCCGCCTGAGCCGGTACCATCACGGTGAAAATAACAAGGGCACCAATAACTGACGCCACCATTTTCTTCATGCATTGCAGCCAGCGGTACTTCATTCATGTCCTCCGATGAACTCATTGTGGCACGGGGTGTGAGCAAAACCGTCCTTGCCGACAGCGACAGCTTGCAGATTCTCCACGACGTCTCGCTCACCATCAAACGCGGCGAAAGCCTGGCGATTGTGGGGGCCTCAGGCTCTGGCAAAACCACCCTGCTCGGCCTGCTCGCCGGCCTCGACACGGCAAGTGCCGGCTCGGTACAGCTCTGCGGCCATTCGCTCGAAACCTTGAACGAAGATGATCGTGCGGCACTGCGCAAGCAGTATGTCGGTTTTGTGTTCCAGTCTTTTTTGCTCGTCCCGGCATTAAGTGCACTCGAAAACGTGATGCTGGCACTCTCGGTCAATGGCCGTGGCGATGAAAGTGTGGCGCGTGAATGGCTGGAACGTGTCGGCCTCACCCATCGGCTTCATCACACACCACGCCAGCTCTCGGGGGGCGAGCAGCAGCGCGTGGCACTGGCCCGCGCATTCGCCGGGCGCCCTGCCATTCTTTTTGCCGATGAGCCCACGGGCAATCTCGATGCGGTAACCGGCAGCCAGATTGATGACTTGCTGTTTACGCTCAATGCCGAAGCCGGCACCACACTGGTATTGGTCACACATGAAGCCCGACTGGCCGCCCGCTGCCAGCGCTCGATCCGCCTGCAAGCCGGCCGTGTGCTTGAGGATGCCGCCTGATGCGCGACTCCTGGCGCTGGTTCTGGCGAGACTTTCGCACGGGCGAACTGACACTGCTGTTGCTGGCACTGGTGCTCGCCGTCACCGCCACCACCACTTTGCGTTTTTTCAGCACCGGCATTGAAAAAAGCCTCGCACGGGAAGCCGCCCGGCTGATTGGTGCTGATCTGGTGATCCGCAGTTCTCGCCCGATTGACCCGGCTCGTGATGATGAAGCCCAGCGCCTTGGGCTGCGCACTGCACGCACGCTGGAGTTTTCAAGCGTGCTGCAAACCGGCGACGAATTTCATCTGGCTGGCGTAAAAGCGGTTTCGCCCGATTACCCCTTGCGCGGCCAGTTGCGCTGGCGCACCGGGCGCGATGCTCCAGAAGCCATTGCGACTGCCGTGCCCGCCCCTGGCACATTGTGGCTGGACGAACGTCTGGCCGGCCTGCTGAAGGCCAGCATAGGCGATACGGTGGTGGTAGGTGAAAAAGCGCTTCTAGTCGCTGGCCTGCTCACCTTCGAGCCGGATCGCGGCGGCAATTTTTCGGCTTTTTCGCCGCGCGCGTTGATGGCGCTGGACGACGTGGCGGCCACCGGCATCATCCAGCCCGGGTCACGGCTGCAATACCGGCTGATGCTGAGTGGCGCCGAAAAACCACTGGCCGATTTTCGTGCCGCCATTGAACCCGCGCTTGGGGTCGGGGAAAAACTGCTCGATGTGTCGGCGGGCCGACCCGAGCTGGCATCGCCACTGACTCGCGCCAGTGACTACCTCAGTCTGGCGGCGATTGCCGCCGTCATCCTCTCCGGGCTGGCAGTGGCGGTGACGGCCCGGCGTCATGCCGAGCGCCACTTCGACACACTGGCATTGATGCGTTGCCTGGGTGCCTCGCGCTGGCAGGCACTGCGCCTGATACTGGGCGAACTGGTCCTGGTATGGCTGCTGGCGATTGTGATCGGGGCCGTGTTGGGCGCGATTGCGGCACAGATCATCAGCCAACTGCTGGAAGAATTGCTGCCGGCGGGGGTGCCAGCGCTGTCATTCTGGCGGCCACTGGCGACGGGGGTGGCCACTGCCACCCTTACCCTCGCCGGCTTTGCCCTGCCATCACTGTTCGCACTCGGACGCATTACCCCACTGCGCGTGTTGCGGCGTGATTTGTTGCCCCCCGCGCTTTCTCACTATCTGGTCACGCTGTTCGCGTTTCTCTCGCTTTTTGCATTACTTGCCCTGGAAACAGGCCGCTTGCAGCTCACTTTATTGGTAGTCGGTGGGGGCGGCGTACTGCTGCTGGCGTTGCATCGCCTGCTGATTGCCGGGTTGTCTCGCCTGCGTGGCCAGCAGTTCCCGGTGCTGGCCGCGCTGCGCCGGCAGCCAGCAGAAACCGCCACACAAGTGCTGGGTCTGACACTGGGCCTGACTGCCCTGCTCCTGATTGTCAGCCTGCGCACAGAATTGCTGGATACCTGGCAAGGCAAGATGCCAGCCGATGCACCCAACCAGTTTGCCCTCAATATTGCCACGCATGAACTGGAGGGATTTCGTGCCGCACTGGGCAGTAATGACATTCGTGCCGAGGCACTTTATCCGGTGGTGCGTGCCCGACTGGGGAAAATAAACGGCAAGCCGGTGCAGCAGGCCGTCAGCAAAGAAGAGGATGACGAGCGCGATGAGTCTCTCAATCGTGAACTCAACCTGACCTGGAGTGACGCACTGCCCAAAGGCAATGTTCTGACGGGCCCTTGGTGGGATGCCGGATCAGCCGAGCGCAAAGAGGTGTCGGTGGAAGAAAAACTCGCCACCCGACTGGGCGTAAAACCGGGCGACACCCTGAGCTTTACCTTGGCCGAAGGTGAGTTCACGGCCACCGTCCGCAGCTTACGCAAGGTCGATTGGGACAGCTTCCAGCCGAACTTCTACATGGTTTTTCCAAGTGGAGTGATTGACAGCTATCCCGCCAGCTACCTCACCAGTTTCCGCACCGACGCGGGGCAACGCGGTGCACTCAATGCCCTGGTTCGCGAGTTTCCGACCGTTGTGTTCATTGATGTAGCGGCGGTGATGAGTGAAGTACGCCGGCTGCTGGATCAAGTGGCACTTGCCGTGGAGGCCGTGCTGGTATTGGTGCTGGTTGCCGGTCTGCTGGTGATCTGGGCACATGTCAGCGCCAGTCTTGACTCACGCCGTCACGAAGCGGCCCTGCTACGCGTGATTGGCGCCAGCCGGCGCGAACTGCAAAAACGACTGACGACGGAATTCCTGTTGCTGGGTGCTCTCGCCGGAGCGCTGGCGGCACTGCTGACCGAAATGATTGCCGCCGCATTATATGTTCAGGTACTCGAGTTACCACCGACCCTGCATGTGTCGCTGTGGTGGCAAGCCCCGCTGGCAGGAGCACTGCTGGTCAGCGCAACAGGTCTTGCCGGTGCGCGCCGTGTGTGGTCAGCCAGCCCGCTGCTCACTTTGCGGCAAGGCTGAGCCGTTCATTTCTGGTTTGATACGGTGCGCTGGCATTCATACTCGTTCTTACGCAGCGCCATTCGGCGAGTCATTTACTCCTGATGCGTAAGCCAAGTGGCATGGGCACCGACATTCCAACGTCTTTTTCAAGCAGCGTTGCGGAACGCTTGTTAAGCACCACTGCCGATGTCGATAACTCAAAGAGAACAGACACATGAAGATTCGACTGCAGGCCTTGCGTGGCCACCCGGAAGCACCGCTGATGGTGCTGGATCTGGTGATGCTCGTGCTGATCAGCATCAATCTGCTGTGGCTGTTGGTGGATGCCGTTTTGCTCAATACCGGTATTGGTGTGTTGCTGACGCGCCATGATCCGGAATTCATTTCCCGATATCGTGCAGAGTGGCATGGCAATCTGCTGGTAGCCGACTCGATTTTCACCTTGTTCCTGATTTCGGAATTGCTCTTGCGCTGGGCAGTAGCCATTTGGCGCCGCACTCATTACCGCTGGTGGTTCTACCCGTTCGTACATTGGTATGACGTGCTGGGCTGCATTCCTTTGCCACCTTTCCGTGCGCTGCGTTTGTTGCGGCTGATTTCGATTGTGTACCGGCTGCAAAAAATGGGGGTGATCGACCTGTCGCAGACCGGCACATTTACGGTCTTCATGAAGTATTACCGCATGGTGCTGGAGCAGCTATCCGACCGCATCGTGATCAATGTGATTGACGGCGTAAAAGATGAGGTCAAAGCCGGTGGTCCGCTTTCGCAGCGACTCACGGATGAAGTGCTGGTGCCTCGTCGCGAGGTGATCGTTCCTTGGCTGGCGGCCCTGATTTCGCAGGCGGCCGCGCAAGCTCATGCCGAGCATCGCGAGAATCTGCCGGTGTATTTGCGTGAGCGAACCCGTATGGCACTGGCGGCCAATCCTGAGTTCCAGAAAATCCGGCGCCGCATTCCCCTACTGGGCCAGGCACTGGAAGACGAACTGCAAACCATCGTGGGCAGTCTGCTCGTGCAGATCAGCACGGATTTGCTGAATGACATCGGCAAGCCCGGGAATATCGCTGCGCATGATGTGGCCGCCGGTCTTTTTGACACGCTGACGGCTGGGCATCACGACATGGGCGAGGCCGTACGCGGCATCGTGCTCGATAGCCTGGAGCTGGTGAAAGCGCAGGTGGAAGTACAGCAATGGAAACTTGCCGCCGAGAGCACGCCACGCGAATGACCGGCTTGCGCGGTGCGGCACATCTGCTGTCAGTTGGGGCGCTTGTCGACATCCCCCGGCTTGACTAGGCTTGATGCCTGTTACCCGTACTGACCAGGCTTGATGCCGGCAGCCGGCCCTGAAAGCCGGCCTTAGCAGCTTGCTGAAAAACGCCAATCCCGCGCCTTTTCAGCCCGCGATTCCGGCACATGTCCGGAATCGCTCCACGCCGAATCAATCACTTAGACGTGATTGATTCGCGACCCGGCCATCCTTGGCCGGGAAACAGCTTGCTGAAAAGCATTTTTCAGCAAGC
>JAUXNL010000233.1 GCA_030684415.1 Moraxellaceae bacterium
ACCCGCCACGCCCACGCCGAGGATGACGGTGCGTGCCGGCTTGATGGTGCCGGCAGCCGTCATCATCATCGGAAACATGCCCTGGTATTCATTGGCAGCAATGAGCACAGCCTTGTAGCCAGCGAGGGAGGCCTGCGATGACAGGATGTCAGAGCTCTGCGCACGCGTGATGCGAGGAATCAGCTCCATCGCCACACAGGTCAGGCCACGGGCGGCATAAGCCTCGAGGTGCGGGTTGGCGTGTGGCGCAAAAGCGGCCAGCACAACAGCACCCTGCTTGTAGCTCGCCACTTCATCTGCCGTGGGGGCCGCCACCTTGAATACGACGTCCGCGTCCTTCACGGTATCGGCGGCCGTGGCCGCAATGGTGGCACCGGCTTCTTCATAAGCCTTGTCAGTACAGCTGGCGGCCAGACCGGCGCCCTTCTGCACGACCAGCTTGTAACCCAGCGCAGCGAACTTTTTCACCGTTTCCGGTGTCGCGGCAACGCGCGTTTCGCCCGCAAGGATTTCGGCTGGAATCCCAATTTGCATGGTCAACCCTCACCTTATAGGTAGATTGTGGATGAAGTCTGGCCAGGCAAAAAAGCGGCTGACCTGACGGTTTTGTCGACAATGCGACACGCAAAGGCCGGCGATTGTAATTCAGCGGTTACAGCAATGTGAGTACCCGGCGGTCTAATTTGTAACTTTTTTCAGGAGGGCGATGAATTTGTCATCACGGGTTACGCACACTGTCGGACAATTCAGGCAAGTATTTGTCCCTGCTGCAAAAAGTCTGCTGAAGGGATTGCAGGATGGGGAGGCTAAAAGGCTAAATCGGAACCTCTCCCGTCAAAAAAGTCGACTATGTCTTCGCGCCCTGCACTCGTCGGCATCTGCCTGGTTCTGGCCTCCGCCGTCCTTTTTTCCACCAAATCCATTTTCATCAAGCTGGCTTATCAGGAGGCGGTCGACCCCGTCACCCTGCTGACATTGCGCATGGTCTTCGCCCTGCCTTTCTTCTTGGTCATGGGCGTGGTGGCCAGCCAGGGCGCGGCGGCAACAGCATTGACTCGGCGAGACTGGCTTATCCTGTTCGCCTTGGGGTTTGGCGGTTACTACCTAGCCTCCCTACTCGATTTTCTCGGCCTGCAGTACATCAGTGCCGGCCTCGAGCGACTGGTGCTCTTCCTCTACCCCACCATGACCGTGCTGATGACCGCATTGCTGCTGCGTCGCCCGGTGACCCGACTGACATGGGCCGCGATTGCCGTCAGTTATGTCGGCATGGCGCTGGTCGTATGGCCCGACGTACACCATGGCGGCGAACAACTGGCGCTTGGCATGACTCTCGTCTTTGGCAGCGCACTTGCTTACGCCAGCTATCTGGTGGGCTCGGGTGAGATCATCCAGCGTCTGGGCGCCAACCGCTTCACCGGCATCACCCTCAGCATTTCCTGCTTGTGCTGTGTGCTGCACTTCCTGATCGTGAACCCCTTGTCGGCACTGGCCGTGAGCCCACGCGTGCTGATGCTGGGGGTTATCCTGGCGATTGTGTGCACAGTCCTGCCAGCCACCTTGCTGACCAATGGCATCCGCCGTATAGGCGCCAGCCGTGCCGCCCTCATCGGTGCAGTAGGGCCTGTGGCCACGTTGTGGCTAGGCTATGCCGTACTGGGCGAGGCGCTGGTCTTGTTACAAGTGGCGGGGACGGCTCTGGTGCTGGCGGGGGTGATGATGGTGAGCCTGCAGACCCACTAGCCTTCTCCCATCATCACTACAGCGACCAGCCAGTCACGCCAATCTGGTACGAACGTACTTGATTCAGACTGGCAAGAGAGGCAAATTGGCCGCATCCGACACCCCGCGAGGCCTCTGATGAAAACCCTTGATACCTGGCTCGGCGAATACAGCGAGTCACACCGGAATCCACTCAACAAGACGATTCACTGGATTTGCGTGCCCGTCATCTACTTCTGTGTATTCGGCATGCTCTACGCGCTGCACCCTTGGGCCGCCTGGGCCGGCCTTGCTGTCGCGCTCATCTTTTATGTCACGGTGTCGCTGCCGCTCGCCATTGGCATGCTGGCCATCACGATGGTGATGCTGGCCGCCATCAGCCAGATTCCGCACATATTCGCCGTATCGATCGTCCTGTTCGTACTGGCCTGGATCGGACAGTTCTATGGCCATCATGTGGAAGGCAAGAAGCCCTCGTTTTTC
>JAUXNL010000235.1 GCA_030684415.1 Moraxellaceae bacterium
TGATCTTCCCCCGATTTCCCGGACACTTCGTTAAGCAAGATGTCTGGCCTCAAAGTCCATCGGGCTGAGATAGCCCAGAGTCGAGTGCAGACGGGTCGGATTGTAATAGGCTTCGATGTAATCAAACACCTCCGCCTTGGCCGCTTCTCGCGTCATGAATCGCTCGCCGTGAATCGCCTCCACTTTCAGGCTGTGGTTCCAGCTCTCCATCGCAGCGTTGTCATAGCAATCCCCTTTTTTGCTCATGCTGCAGACCAGTCCATGGGCCGACAGCAACTGCTGGTATTCGTGCGAACAATACTGACTGCCGCGATCCGAGTGGGCGATGACGCCGGCCTCGGGCTGTCGGTGGGCCAGTGCCATCTTCAGCGCATCGCACACCAGCGTACTGGTCATCCGCTCTGACATCGACCAACCGACGACCTTGCGGCTGTACAAATCCAGCAGCACCGCCAGATACAGCCACCCTTCGTCAGTGGCGATATAGGTGATGTCGCCTACCCATTTTTCGTTCGGGGCAGCGGCGTCAAAACGCTGCTCCAGCCGATTGGGAGCGACAGGCAGCGAGTGTCGTGAGTTCGTGGTGGCCTTGAATCGCCGTGCTGACTTTGCGCGCAACCCCATACTTTTCATGAGCCGGGCCACGCGATTCTCGCTCACCGCCATGCCCGACTGCTGCAGGCGGCGAGTCATGCGGGGCGAACCGGGGCGACGCTTCTCTTTGTCATGGAGTTCACGGATGCGCTCACTCAACTGTGCGTTGGCTTGTGCCCGCGCCGAGGGCTTTCGACCGCGCCATTCGTAATAGCCGCTGCGGGATACCGCCAGAACACGGCACATCATCGTCAAACAGTACTGTTCGGCATGCGCCAACATGACGGCGTACTTCACTTGGGGGCTTTCGCAAAGTACGCCGCTGCTTTTTTTAGGAAGGCGTTCTCCTCAGACAGTTGCGCGACCTCCCGCTTGAGGCGCAAAAGCTCCACTTGCTGAAGCTGTACCTCCTCGGTTGTCTGGCCTTTGCGGCGCGCGGCCTGACGCCAGGCGTAGATCTGCTCGGGCTTGAGCTTCAGGGCGGTGGCGGTCGCGCGAACGCCATCGCGCTCCGCCTGAACCAGAACCTGCTTCTTGTATTCGTCCGTGTAGCGGGTGCGCGGCTTGGCTGCGCAGGGATTGGTTTTCATGGGTCACCTCGGTCGGAAAGTTACGCTTATCCGGGTGTCCGGGAAACTGGGGGAGGATCA
>JAUXNL010000243.1 GCA_030684415.1 Moraxellaceae bacterium
AAGCTCTGGCGACAGACCCGCAAGGTCAGCTGGGATCAGGTCATCGATCTGCGAGGCTCAGCCACCGCCCACCTGTTGCGCGCCCGTTCCCGCCATGTGCTCGGCCGCCAGGGCCGCGGCCTTCACCGGGTGCTGGCCTACGCCGAGGTTCTGGGCCTGGAGGCCTCGGACCCCGCGCCGGGCTTCTTCCTGTCCCCGGAGACCCAAGGGACGGCGGACCGCTGGCTGGCCGGATCTGGTGATATCCTGGCCATGGCGCCGGCCGCCAACTGGATTGGCAAGACCTGGCCGGCCGAGCGCTTCGCGGCTCTGGCCAAAGCGTTGCTGGGACCGGAGGGGCCTTTCCCGCAGGGGCGTCTGCTTCTGCTGGGCGGGCGGGAGGACGCTCCAGCCGCCGCGGTCGTCGCCCAGGCCGTCGCGCCAGAGCGGGTGATCCATGCCCTGGGTGAGCCAGAGCTTCTGATCACCTACGCCATGCTGCGCCGGGCGCGGCTGTTCGTCGGCAACGATTCCGGCATGATGCACCTGGCCGCCGCAGCGGGCGCGCCGACGCTCGGGCTGTTTGGCCCCACCGACGATACGCTCTACGCCCCCTGGGGCGATCACTGCGCGGTCGTGCGTGCGAGTCCGTTCTCGGTGTTCAAGGCGCGCGATCCCCAATTGAATCTGCCAGAGCCGCACATGGTCAGTCTGGATGAGGCGTCGGTGAAGGCCGCGGCTCTTGCGCTCCTGGCCCGTACTGAAGGCGTCGCACCTTGATGATCCGCATTCCGGTCTCAGCCGGCGAACTGATCGACAAGATCACCATCCTGGAGGTCAAGAGCGTCCGGATGAGCGACCCGGGCAAGCTGGCCAATGTGGGCGTGGAACTCGCCGCCCTGCAGGCCGAGCGTGACCGGGCTCTGGGAGATGTGTCCCTTGTCGCGGCGCTGGCTAACGAACTCCGCACCGTCAATGGCCGCCTCTGGGACATTGAGGATGGCAAGCGCGCCTGCGAAGCCCGCGGTGACTTCGGCGAGGGTTTTACTGAACTGGCGCGGCTGGTCTACAAGCTCAACGATCACCGGGCCGACCTGAAGCGCCAGATCAACCAGGTGACGGGGTCGCAGATCGTCGAAGAGAAGAGCCACCCGGCCTATGACCGGCAATGGCCCGGTTCACTCTAGCGCGCCAGGGCCTCGTCGGTGGCCC
>JAUXNL010000245.1 GCA_030684415.1 Moraxellaceae bacterium
AGGCCACCAAGTACGGTGGTTACTACGGGTATTACGACTATTACGGGTACAAGGCCAAGACTGAATAGCGGTCAGCGATCATGATTGATCTGCATTGCCACTTGTTGCCCGGTCTGGATGACGGGCCCGATACGCTGGAAGAGTCGCTAGCACTCTGCCGGCGTGCGGTTGAGGATGGCATTACCCATAGCGTGGTCACGCCGCATGTGCATCCCGGCCGCTATGCCAACGATGCCCGGAATATTGCTCCCGCGGTAGCGCTGCTCAGAGAGGCGTTGGCGGCCGAGGACATTCCGCTTGCCTTGGGCTTTTCCGGCGAAGTACGCATATCCCCAGAAATCCTGCCAATGGTTCAGTCCGGGCTTGTCCCTTTTCACGGAGAGTGGGAAGGGCGTCGTGTCATGCTGCTGGAGTTTCCACATAGCCATTTGCCACCTGGCAGTGACAAACTGGTGCGCTGGTTGCTCCAGCGCGACATCATTCCATTGATTGCGCACCCCGAACGTAACAAGGACGTGATGCGTGATCTTGCGCGCTTGCATGAGTTTGTGCAGTTAGGGTGTTTGTTTCAGGTGACGGCGGGTGCGCTGGCGGGGCGCTTCGGTGAAGTGGCGGAACAGCGGGCCCGGGAGATCGTGACCGCGGGATGGGCAACGGTACTCGCGTCAGATGCGCATAACCTTGGTGCAAGACCCCCTGTGCTGTCTGAGGGACTAGCGGTAGCCGTCGACTTGTTAGGTGAGCCTGCCGCGCGCGCGCTTGTGCAAGAAAATCCTTGGCGAATTGTTGCGAGCCAGTTCAGGGGAGCTGAATGAGCGTCGCGACGGAGCGTCACTACAAGTGGGCGTGGGGCTTGGCGGCCATTTTCTGTCTTCTTTTTGCTCTGTGGTCAGCACTTTGGCTTTGGGCGGATCTGGCGGCATTTCGTGCTCGCAGTTGGGTTGAGGCTTGGCAGCATCAGACGGCCATTGCTCTCCGTGAGGGACGGACATACGTCCCTGCAGAAGAGAGTTGGCTAGAGGCACGTTCAGCCGCACAAACAGCAGTGAAACTGTCTCCCGTCAGTGCTGACTATCTCGTGGTGCTCGCTCGTGTAGAGGAAATGCGCTATCCCTTGGCGCTGATCGGGGATGATGACGCAAGGCCGGGTCGAGAGCGTGCGGTGCAGCTGTATCGCGATGCCATCAAACGTCGACCCACCTGGCCCTATACGTATGCGGATCTGGCTTATGCCTTGATGCGACTGGATCGTGTGGATGCCGAGCTTGAGGCGGCGCTTGTAGATGGCGCGCGGCTTGGGCCATGGGAGCCGGAGGTGATGCAGGCGATTATCGATGTTGGCTTTGAGGCCTGGTATCGACTTTCTCCTGAGGCGCGGCGTGTTGTTGCAGATACGCTCATCCGTAGTCAGTCGCCAGAGCGCGCGGGTGGTCGTAATAAAAAGCATGCAGACGAGATGTGGGAGCGCGTTCGTGTGCACCGCAAGCAAGCTCTGGCCTGCGGCCTGCTACCCATGACCAATGAACGTAACCGTCATATTTGTCATCCGGATAACTGGTAGCTTTAGCTCCATGCTGAATCAATCATTCAAGCGTGATTGATTCTCAACCCGGCCATCCCTGGCTGACTAGCCGAGACTTTGCGTGACATCGCATGAGGCTGGGTTGTGTCTTGCTTATCTGTGTACGATGTTTTTGACGCAGTCACGCTAGCTGATATATGTCGCGGCTTCAGGCGCCGCAGCACTTCTTGAATTTCTTTCCGCTGCCACAACTGCAGGGGTCATTGCGGCCGGTACGTTCGCCTTTGACGATTGGCATGGGCTTTTCGGCGGGCCCACTGTAAACCACTTCGCCATCCTTGAAGTACCACCGTCCTTCATGCTTTACGAAAACGGATTTCTCATGATGCCGCTGGGCAATTCCGTTGAGCTTGTAGTTTGCAACAAACTCGACCGCCCCGTGATGGCTGTCAGCATCGCCGTCTTGAGTCGAGACAATATCGAGGCCTGTCCACTCGGCGCTTTCTGCCCACGCTCTCATGGCAGCTTCATCACTTCCTTCGCGGCTGCTCGGAAGCGTGGTTTTCATTAGAAAATCAATATTTCCATTCAAGTACGCG
>JAUXNL010000250.1 GCA_030684415.1 Moraxellaceae bacterium
CATCCACTTCGGTGGAGACCAGGCCCGGGATGTGCTTGAGGATTTCGGTGCCAAAGGCCACAGCGGTTTCCGTGAGTGCACGGCGGCGGCGAGCATCGGCTTGCGGCTCCGTGCGGGCGGCGGCAACGGCGCGGTCAATCAGCGCCGCGTATTCCGCCTGGCCGGCGGCCTTGAGAATGAGCGACGGATTGGTGGTGGCATCGACGGGTTTCAGGCGGGCGATGCTGGCAATGTCGCCGGTGTCGGCCACCACGGTGGTCATTTTCTGCAACTGCTGAAACTGGTTCATCGTTGTTCCTGATGGGGGGTTGTTCTTTGCCGTATTCCTGTGTGGCCACCGGCGCGGATTTTTCCGCCTATTTCTTTTGGTGCAAGTGCAGTGCCTTATAAGGGCGGCGGCTGTGCGGATGAATCCGCACCTACAAGACCATGCGCTCTGCATTGCCTCGCTCAATACAACACCTGACGCATTACAACGCTGTAGTCCGTACGCCGCCACTATCGTTACAAGGCCATCATGATCAGGGCCCGCTGACCACCTGTAGGTGCGGCTTCAGCCGCACAGTCTCCGGGCTTTACTCGCCAATCACGGCGGCGTCGGTCGCCTGTGCCAACGAAGTTGACGAGACGGTTGCACAGGGCGCCACCTTCGCAAATACGCGGCATGTGTGTTGTTGTGCGGATGAACCCGTATCTACACCAGAGATTACGGACGAATCCGCACCTGCCCGTGCCGCTACAACGGCTCGCTAGTGCGCCTGGAACGTCTTACAGCGGATGTACGCGCATGTCCTGCGCCTGGCGCACAAACGCGGCCGCCTGCCGTACCACTTCCAGCCCGGCGCCACGGCGATGTGCATGATCGCTGATGTGCTGGCGCCAGCGGCGTGCCCCGGGCAGGCCCTGAAAGAGGCCGAGTATATGCCGGGTCATCTGCGTCAGGGGAACCCCGGCCGCCATTTCCCGTGCCATGAACGCGATGTAGTCCTCGAGCACGCCTTCGCGCGTTTTATCGTTGACGCTGCCGAACAGCGGCAGCGCCTCTGCCAGCAGCCAAGGGTTGTGATAGGCCTCGCGGCCGATCATTACGCCGTCGGTGTGCCGCCAGTGCTCCTCAATGTCCGGCACAGTCTTGATGCCGCCATTGATGTGGATGTCCAGTTGCGGAAAGTCACGCTTTAGGCGGTACACGTCGTCATAACGCAAAGGCGGGATTTCGCGGTTTTCCTTGGGCGACAAGCCCGCAAGGATGGCGATGCGCGCATGCACGATGAAGGTGTGGCAGCCCGTTGCCGCCACGGTTTCCACGAAGCGGGCCAGGTGATCGTAGTCGTCGAGATCGTCGATGCCGATCCGGTGTTTCACCGTCACTGGAATTTTCACTTTCGCCTGCATGGCGGAGATGCACTCGGCCACCAGCTCAGGCTCGGCCATCAGGCAGGCGCCGATCTTGTTCTGCTGCACGCGGTCCGACGGGCAGCCCACGTTCAGGTTGACCTCGTCGTAGCCCCAGTCTTCCGCCAGTTGGGCGCACTGCGCGAGCGCCGTCGGATCAGAGCCTCCGAGCTGCAGCGCCAGCGGATGCTCACTTGCATCGAAGGTCAGGAAGCGTGGCACATCGCCATGCAGTAGGGCGCCGGTGGTCACCATTTCCGTGTAGAGCCGCACATGCGGGTTAAAGAGGCGCAGGAAAAACCGGTCGTGGCGATCAGTCCAATCCATCATCGGGGCGACGGAGAGGGCTTTGGCCGGTGCGGCCGCGGGTGTGCTGGCAGGGGGCATGGAGGGGGCGGGTGTCGTCATGGCGCGCATTGTCCCTGAGCGCCTATGCCGGGGCAATCGAGCAAGGACTTGGCGTTGCAGAACAGGCCCTGGCAGGTGGGCCGGCATGGGAGAAGGGGCGCATTGATACCAATGCGTTGGCAATGTGCCTATTCATGACTAAACCGGCTTTGAGTATCGCCTTTCATGGGTAAGGGCTTTGCTGGATAGGGTCTGTGATAGCCGAGAGGCAGCCGCCATTCTTGGATGGCTGTCAGGCGCCAGGGTTTGTCATGCAACTCTGGTGATGTCGCCAATCACTACTTGGGCATCATGCGTGTGCTTTAGCTCGCTGAGGATAACCAATAGGTAATACGTTAGCGGGCCGGGTGGGCTTTCGCCCCCCGCTTTGGCACACTCCGCCGATGCTCAATCTCTACCAGTCCAACATGCTCGACGCGCTCATGCGTCTGTATCTCGCGGTGCGTGAACCGGCCCGCGATCCCCTTGTGCCTGAAACCCTGCTTGTGCCCAGTCTGGGCATGCAGCGCTGGCTGCAGCTCGTGCTGGCACGGGAGCAGGGCATTGCCGCCAATCTCGGCTTCCAGTTGCCGGCGTCGTTTGTGTGGCGGCTGATCACGCGTGTGTTTCCGGAGGTGCCCAAACGCTCGGCCTTTGATCCGGAGGTGCTGGCATGGCGTGTGCTGGCCACGCTGCCGGGGCTGCGCGAGCTCGAGGGCGCGGCGCTGGCGGCGAACTGGCAGGCGGCGGATGCCGCTGGCCGCTATGAACTGGCCTGGCGTGTGGCCGATGTCTTCGACCAATACCTGATTTATCGACCGGACTGGCTGGCGGCCTGGGAAAAAGGCCGGCGGCTGGGGCTGGGGGGTGATGAGCCTTGGCAAGCGGCGCTCTGGCAGCGTCTCACGGCGGGTGGCCTGTCGCATCGTGCCGGCTTGTTGCTGGCGCTGGAGGAAAAACTCCGCTCGGGTGCCGTGCCCGGCTTGCCGGCCAGCCTCTCGGTGTTTGGCGTGAGCACGTTGCCACCGCGCTTCTGGGATTTGCTGCAGGCACTGGGCACGCAATGCGAAGTGAATCTTTTTCTGCTCAATCCCAGCGATGAGTACTGGGGGCAGTTGCGGCGCGGTGATGCCGCGGCAGGCGGGCATCCGTTGCTGGCCTCGCTCGGGCAGCAGGGCCGCGATTTCATCAACACTGTGGCGGCCAGCGGCGTGCATGAGCCGCTGGGCTCGATGGCGTTTGTGTCACCCGCCGATGCAGGCTCGGCCAGCGGGGTGAGCGCAGCAAAAGACGTCAGCCTCCTGGCGACACTGCAAACCGACTTGCTGCGCCAGCGCGTGCGGACGCCGGATGAGCGCATCACGGTGCGGGCGGATGATGTCTCGTTCCAGGTGCATGTCTGCCACAGTGCCTTGCGCGAAGTAGAAGTGCTGCACGACCAGTTGCTCATGCTGTTCCGCCAGCGCCCGGAGATGAATCCGGATGATGTGCTGGTGATGTGCACAGACATCCAGCGTTATGCGCCATTGATTGACGCCGTGTTTGCCACGCGCCAGTTGCCGGCCGCCATTCCCTTCACGATTGCCGACCGGCGCCTCGAAACCGAGGAGCCCTTGCTGCGCCGTTTTGCCGATTTGCTGGCGTTGCCGGGTTCGCGTTTTGAAGTCGAGCGTGTGCTGGCCTTGCTGGAAGAGCCAGCGCTGCGGGCGCGTTTTGATCTGGCGGAAAATGATGTGCCGCTGATCCGGCGCTGGTGCGAGGAGTTGCATCTGCGTTGGGGCCGCGATGCGGCCGACCGGCGTGAGCGCGGCTTGCCGGATGATGTGCCGCTGACCTGGCGCGATGCGCTGGCGCGGCTGCAACTGGGTTTTGCCTTGCCGCTGGCAACGGCGCCGGCCGACGATGCGCGCTTTGCCGGCCGCGTGCCGCTGGAGGCGGCGCTGTCGGCCGGGCAGGCGCAAGTGGTGGCGCGATTGTCGCTACTGCTGGAGGCGTTGCTGCGCTGGGAAAACCGGCTGGCGCGGCCGCGCGCACTGATCGACTGGGCCGATGCGTTTGATGCGCTGCTCACCGATTTCTTTGCCGAAACGGCGGACAGCCGTGAAGCTTTGCAGCAAGTGCGCGCCGGCATGGCCGAGCTGCGCGAGCAGGCGCGCCGAGCCCCCGAGGCGGGGCCGCAGCCCTATGCCGTGATGCGACGCTGGTTGTCGCGCCAGCTCAAGGGGCTGGAAAGCCGGCGCGGATTTTTGCATGGTGCCGTGACGTTTTGCGCGATGGTGCCGATGCGCAGTCTGCCGTTCCGCATGATTGCGGTGCTCGGTATGGATGACGGTGCTTTCCCGCGCCAGCAAAAGCCTTGGCCCTTTGATCTCATGTGGGAACATCCCCGCGCCGGCGACCGTTCGCGCCGGCAAGACGACCGCTACCTGTTCCTGGAAACGCTGATGGCGGCGCGTGAGGTGTTGTATCTCAGCCATGTTGGTGTCAGTGAAACCGATGGCACCGTGCGGCCGCCTTCACCGGTGCTGGCTGAAGTGCTCGATCAGGTGCAGGCGACGGTGGCTTTCTCTGGGGCGGGGTCTGATGCCGCGTCCGATGCCCGTGCGTTGCGGGCCCGTTTCATCACCACGCATCCCTTGCAGCCTTTCAGCCCGCGCTATTTCAGTGGCGCTGAAAAACTGTTTTCGTTTTCGCCGCGGTTTGCAGCGGCCAGCCGATTGGCCGGCCCGCATATGCCAGCCGCACATGCTGCTTTTGCCGCGGCCTTGCCGGCGGCGCCGGCTGAGCTGCTGGCTGTAACGCCGGCGCGTTTCGAGAAATTCCTCGCGCATCCGCCACGGTTTTTCCTGCGTGAACGGCTCGGGGTCGACATTCCCTATGCGCTTGATGTGCTGCAGGATGCCGAGCCGGTGGAGCTGACGGATGCGCGGGCTCTGCGCCGGCGTTTGTATGAACAGCCGGAGCATGGCCTTGGCAGTCTGCGTGCTGAAGGCCTGCTGCCCGGCGGCAGTTGGGGCGAGCGCCTGTGGCGCGAGCAGGCCGACAGTGTCGAGGCCATGCGCGAACGTGTGGCCGCGTTGCAGGCCGAACCGATGGCGCCGCTGTCGGTCGATCTCACGATTGACGGTGTGACTTTTCGCGGCCCTTTGAACGAGATGACGCGCACCGGCATTTTGCGTGTGTCGCTGGAAAACAGGATTTACCCGACCGATGTGCTGCGTCTGCGCTTTGCGCATTTGCTGCTCTGCGCCAGTGCGCCGGCCGATGTGGTGCATGAAAGCCGGCTGGTTGGTCTGGAGCAAACCCTTGTGCTGCCGCCGGTGGCCAATCCCTTGGCAGCGCTGCGCACGTTTGCGGCGGCGTATCACGAGGGGCTTTGTTTGCCGCTGCCGTTGTTCCGTCGTGCCTCGCCGGCCTATGTCAAGAAACAGCAGAGTCTGGACGAGGCGCGCAAAGCCTATGAAGGCAATGAATACAGTGGTGGCAGTGATGCCGCCGATGCCTGGACGGCCTTGCTCTGGCGCGACACGGACCCTTGCGATGCACGCTTTGCCGAGTGGGCGGATCGCCTGTATGGCCCGCTGCTCGACGCGCTGAAGGACATCTGATCATGGGCGCTCATCTGCTCAAGCCGCTCGATCTCTACACGCTGCCCTTGTCGGGCGTGCAACTCGTGGAAGCCAGCGCCGGCACCGGCAAAACCTGGACGATTGCCGGGCTTTATGTGCGCTTGTTGCTGGAAACACCGGAAACCATCGACCGCTTGTTGGTGGTGACCTTTACCAAAGCAGCGACGGCGGAATTACGCGACCGCCTGCGTGCGCGACTGGTCGACGTGCAAAGCGCCTTGCGCGCAGGGCAGAGCGATGATCCGTTCTGCCAGTGGGCACTGGCGCGCTTCCCGGCGCAAACGCGGGTGGCGGGTGAGCCGTGCGCGCGTGATGCCGCGCTGGAAAAACTGGCGCTGTCCTTGCGTCTGTTCGACGAGGCCGCCATCCACACCATCCATGCATTTTGTCAGCGCGTGCTCGGCGATGCGCAATTGCCGGCGCTGCTCGGTGAGCCCGATATCGTGCCGGACGAGCGTGAGTGGTTGCCGGGGCTGGTGCAGGAGGCGTGGATACGGCATTGCAAGGTACCCTTGCTGGCCGATCTGCTGAGTGCTGGCAATTTGGATGCGGTGCGTGTGCAGCGCGACATCGAAGTGCTGTTGCTGAAGCCGCATCTGGATATTGCCGCACCGGTGGTGGGCGATGTGGCCGCACTGGAGCAGGCACGACACGCTCTGCACCGGCAGTGGCAACAAGAAGGTGATGCCATCCGTGATGACATCCGTAATGCCGATGCCCTGAGCCGTGCCAAAGACCAGTACAAGTTTCTGGACGATCAGCTCGCTGAACTCGATGCTTGGCTCGCGGGTGACATCGGACTTGGTAAAGCGCTGCGCAAGCTCACGCCGCCAGGTTTTGCTGAAAAGAAAAAGCAGAAAGGTCGTTTGCCACAACATGCATTCTGGGAGGCCCTGCAAGACTGGTTTGAGGCGGCCGACCGTGTTGTCACCACTTTCCGGCAAGCCCTGATTGTGGATGTGCGCGCCGCACTGGTGGCGCACAAGCAGGCGCAGGGGTTGGTGTCGTATCAGGATTTGCTCGGCCTGCTAGCGCTGGCGGTGGAAGATCCGCGACTGGCGGAGGATATCCGCTCACGCTACGGCGCGGCGCTGATCGACGAATTCCAGGACACCGACCCGCTGCAATTCCGGATTTTCGCGCGCTTGTTTGCGGGTGTGCCCGGAGCTGGAAAGGCCGCTGGGCAGGTGGCTCCACCGCTGTATCTGGTGGGCGATCCGAAACAGGCGATTTACAGTTTTCGTGGTGCTGATATTTTCACCTATCTGCGCGCGCGCCAGTCGGCAGAAGGCCGTTACACACTGGGCACCAACCGCCGTTCGCTGCCGCCCTTGGTGGAGGCCGTCAACGGCCTGTTCACCCAGCACTCCAATCCTTTCCTGTTTTCCGATTTACCGTTTCCGCGAGTGGATGCTGTTGCGTCGCAAGCTGAATTGATGCTGCCGCGTGCACCGTTTCATTGCGGCTTGCTGCCGGAGAGCGACAAGCCCATGAGCAAGGAGACCGCGCGCGATCTCAGCGTGCGTGCCACGGTCGCGGAAATCGTGCGTTTGTTGCAGGGCGCGGCAGCGGGCTCTGCCAGCATCGACGGCGTGCCCTTGCGTCCGGGCGATATTGCCGTGCTCGTGCCCAAGCACAAAGATGGTCGCGCCGTCACCGAGGCACTGGCCGCGGCGGGTGTGCCAGCCGTTATCCGTAGCCAGGATTCGGTATTTGCCACCACGGAAGCGCGCGACATGCTCGCTGTGCTGGAGGCCGTGGCCATGCCCGGTCGTGAAGGGCGCGTCAAAGCCGCTTTTTTATCACCGCTCATGGGCGGCACGGTGGAAGCGCTGCAAGCCGCACAAGAGAGTGATGCAGATTGGTCGGCGCTGATCGGGCAGTTGCTCGACGCGCGCGAGTGCTGGCACCAGCAGGGCTTCATGCCGATGTGGGAAGGCTGGCTCACCACGTTTGCTGTTTATGAGCGTGTACTGGGCGCTGCGTTTGGCGAGCGACGCCTCACCAACCTGCGGCATCTGGCCACGCTCTTGCAGCAGCAAGCCGATGTAGACCCTGTACCGGAGCGCCAGCTCGACTGGCTGCGCGAGCAGGTGCGCAATGCCGAGAGCACCGAGGCCACGCAACTGCGTCTGGAAAGTGATGCGGAGCGCGTGCAGGTGCTGACCATCCATGTCAGCAAAGGGCTGGAGTATCCGGTGGTGTTTTGTCCCTTTCTCTGGGATGGATCGCTGCTGCACAAGAGTGATGCCGACCGCGCGGAGTACCGTGCCGGCGACAAGACTTTGCTCGATATCGGCACGGAAAAATTCGCGCATGCGCAAACGCGTATGGCGACTGAGCGGCTGGCGGAGAAATTGCGTGTGCTGTATGTCGCGCTGACGCGCGCGAAATACCGTTGCTATGGCCTGTGGGGCCGTGTGAAAGACAGCGAGACGGCGCCGTTCAGCTGGTTGCTGCTGGGCGGGAATACCGAAGGCGATCCGGATGCCGACACGTTATCGCGCGCCATCAAGACCGCCGGGCAAGCTGATTACGTGGCCGCGTTGGAAAAAATGCAGCGTGCCGTGCCGGAAGGCTTCGCGTTCGAGCTGCTGTCGTCGGACATTCCGCCGTTGACCATGACCGCCACGGCGTTACCGGATGCGCCGCCTGTGGTGCCGGACTTTACCCGGCATCTGGCACGGCGCTGGCGTGTGAGCAGCTTCACCGGTTTGTCGGAGCGTGCACACGAACGCCATGCGCAAAGTGAAAGCCCTGATCACGACGCGCCAACGTCCACTGAGCCAAGTCCGTTGGCCGAAGTCGTCGTCAGCGGCATGGCCGTGAATGACATAGCCGTGAATGATATGGGCGTGAGTGGTACGGCAGTGAGCGACCTGCTGAATGTCCCGGGCTTCTCTGCTGATTTGCTGACGGCTTCAGCGCCGGTTCTGTCGGAGGAGACGGCGGAGACTCTCATCGACCCCGCGAGCTTGCATGCCTTTCCGCGTGGTGCGCGCGCCGGCGTGTTCTGGCATGCCGTGCTCGAAGATTGCGTGGGCAGCGATGCAGTGCTGCCCCGAGCGGAGTGGCCACAAGCCGTTGCTGACCGTCTTCAGGAGCATGCGCTGCCACCCGAATGGCTGCCGCTGGTGGTGGAAAGCTTGCCGCGCTTGCTCGACACGCCACTGGATGCGGAGGGCGCCCGCTTGGGGCATCTGGACAGCGCGCGCGCCGAAATGGAATTTCTGTATCCGGTGCAGCAATTGCGCCCCGAGCGTTTCCTGCGCTTGCCGGATGTGCCGCCGCTATATCGTGAGGCACTGCAGGCGTTGGATTTCCCGGTGCTGCAAGGTTTTCTGAAAGGATTCATCGACCTCATCTATCGCCACGACGGCCGTTATTACGTGCTCGACTACAAAACCAACTGGCTCGGCCCGGATGACAAGGCTTACACCGCCGCTGCAATGGAAGCGGCCATGGCCGGCTCGCACTATTACTTGCAGTACTGGCTGTATGTGTTGGCCCTGCATCGTCATTTGCAAGTGAGCCTGCCGGGCTATGACTACGACCGTGACATGGGCGGCGTGCGCTATTTCTTTTTGCGCGGCATCGGAGCGCACACGCATGGCGTGTATGCACGCAAACCGTCGCTGGCGCTTATCGAGGCGCTCGATGCCTTGATGCGTGGGCATGAAGTCGCAGGAGAACACGCATGAATCCGCTGTTGTCGCCGTTGCAGCAGGCTGTGCGAGCCTGGCTGGGCCATGAGGCGCCGGCCTTGCCCGCCGATTTGCTGGCGGCCATCGAGCGTTTGTACGCCGCGGTGGAAGCCGGCCATGTGTGCATCCGTGTGCCCGCCGACGCAGCGGCGTCATGGCAGCAGAGTGGTTGGGTGGGAGAGCCGGGGTCGTATCGCCCGTTCATTGTGGAGCCGGTTTTTGATCGCCGTGAGTCTGCTGGCCGCACACAGGATGATCGTGAGGGCGGTCATGAGCAGGGGCATGTAGCGGGGGATGCGCGTTTTTATCTGGCGCGTTATCACGGCCATGAGACGGCGGTGGCCGCGTCGCTGCGCCAACGCGCCGCCGCGCTGCGTGTGCCGCAGGATGCCGCGCGCTTGCAGCGTGATCTTGATGCCCTCTTCGGTGCTGATCCGGCAGACCGTCAGCGCTTGGCGGCTTTACTGGCGCCGTTCAAATCCTTGTTGCTGGTAAGCGGTGGCCCGGGCACCGGCAAGACCACGACGGTGGTGAAGTTGCTCGCCTTGTTGCAGGCGCAGGCACTGCAAGATCATGCCGCAGCGGATGGCGGTAGGGGTGTTCCTCCGGACGCTGCCCGCAGCGATCACTCCCCTGTCGGCCATGACAGCTCCGACAGCTCTGTCTCCGGTCATGCGGGTTCTAGTGATGCGGGCTCCAGCGCCCAGGCGTTAACGCATGGCGCTGATGACGCTACGGCGATCAGGCCCGAGGGCTCAGCGTCGCCTCTTTTTCCTCCGGCCAGTGCCGCCTTGCGCATTTTGCTGGCCGCACCGACCGGCAAAGCAGCACAGCGCTTGAGTGATGCCATCCGTGCCGCACGGCAGCGGCTTGATGTGCCGTCTGAGGTGGCGGCTGCCATTCCCGAAACAGCGCAAACCCTGCACCGGTTGCTGGGAGCGCAGGGCGACACCGGCCGCTTCCGTCACGATGCGGCCAATCCCTTGGCCTGCGATCTGCTGCTCATCGACGAGGCGTCGATGATTGATCTCTCGCTCATGCGTGCCGTGCTCGACGCGCTGCCGGCGGACGCGCGCCTGATCCTGCTCGGTGACCGCGACCAGTTGGCGTCGGTGGAGGCGGGCAGCGTGTTTGGCGATTTGTGTGCCGCCGAGGGCATGAGCGCCAGTCTCGCGGCTGCACTAGCGCCCTATGGTGTGACGGTGGAGGCATCGCTCCCCAGTGGAGTGCTGGCGGATTGCCGGATCGAGCTCACACACAGTTACCGCTTTGGCACCGACAGCCGTATCGGCGTGTTGGCGCGTGCGGCGCGTGCCGGCGATGGCACTGCTTTTCTTCAGGCGCTGGCCGCCGATAACGAGGGCCGCGTGGCCGTGTCGGCCCTGCGTGAGCGCTTGCAGGCTGGCTATGCCGGCTACCGTGATGCCGTGCAGACCGGTGAGGTGGCGGCCGCCTTTGCCTCGTTCCTGCAGTTCCGTGTGCTTTGTGCGCATCGTCAGGGCGCCGCTGGCGTCGAGGGCCTGAATGCGCTGATGGAAGGTGGGCGGCCCGGCTGGTATCCCGGGCGTCCGGTCATCGTCCGGGCCAATGATTATGCTTTGCGCCTTTTCAACGGCGACATCGGCCTGTGTCTGCCGACACCCGACGGCTTGCGCGTGTTTTTTGAGACGGCGCCCCAAGTGTACCGGCAACTGGCGCCCGGCCGGCTGCCGACGCATGAGCCGGCTTGGGCCATGACCGTGCATCAGGCGCAGGGCTCGGAGTTCGACGAGGTACTGCTGGTGTTGCCGGAGGTGGTGACGCCGGTGCTCGATCGGCCGCTGGTGTACACCGCCGTCACGCGGGCGCGCGAGCGATTTGCCCTCTGTGGCGATGACGCCGTATTGCAGACGGCGTTGGCCACCCGCCCGGCCCGAGAGTCCGGGCTTGCCGCCAAGCTGGCCTGACTTCTGGCTAATGCTTGCAGGGCAGGGCGGCTAGCGCTGACCAAAGGCGGCCAATCGGCTGCTTCCGGTGCAGACCTGAGCAGCATGGCAAGCGCACCAGTTTGTCCGGTGCGGCCCAAGGTTTGAATGAAGTCTCTGCAAGTAACTGAACTTCAAAGATAAATCCATTTTTCAACGAACGGCTTGAGTGAGCTCTCTGGCGCTATACAGTCTCAGATTCGTTTGGTATACATGGCGTATATAAAAATACCAAGCAGTGGTGATACGACATGGTGATGCCCCTCGAAGAGCTCAAAGCCAAGGTTCTGGCTCAGAAAACGCTGATTCCGTCACTCTATGGCGATGTCGATTTCAGCATCACGCCCGAGCGCTTTACGGACGACCTGACGGTAGAAAGCATGCTGCCGGGCAAGTTCGCCCGGAAATACCGCATGGATGTGCTGGCCGACCGCGAGCGAGTGGAGCGTGCGCGTGCCTACACCATGCTTGGCGACACCGTGGCCGATGCCTATGCCGCGCTGATGCCGCAATACGGCTTCCGTCGTCTGATCGACATGCTGACGCAGGCCTGCGACCACGGCATAGAGAGCGTGCCCGACGCTCCGGCGGAGCTGGTGAATTTCATTGCCGCCATGGAGCGCATTCCCGACTGGCTGGACATGGAGTTGGTGAACGAAGGGGCGCGCCTGGGCCGTATCTACCAGGCCAACATGGTGCCATTTGCGATTCGTGGCGCGTTCATCGCCACGTTCATGAACAAGTATTCCGGCCTGCCGATGGCATTGACCGGGGCGCTGACGGATGCCACCTCGGTGCAGCGCGTGAAAGAAACGGCCAGCTTTTTTACCACCGCCACCTTGCCTGGCGCGCTGGAGCGTTACGGTGCCGGCTTCAAGGCCGCCGCAATGGTGCGCCTGATGCACTCGATGGTGCGCTTCAACATTCTCAAGCGTTCAAAGAAATGGGATGTGTCGGTGTACGGCATTCCCGTGCCACAGGTCGACCAGATGCCAGCGGGTACGATGGTCGCCTTCATCACCGCCTTCAATGTCATTCGCAAGGGGCGTGATCACTTCACCCGCGAGGAGCGTGGTGCAGTGGAGCTGAACCGTTACCAGAGTTATTTGTTAGGCCTGCCCGAAGACTTGCTGCCTGATACGCCGCGTGGAATTTTCAACGCCATGATTACTTACGCTGCCACTTTGCGTGATGGCTATGACGATGAAACCAACGGCGCGCTGGTGCGCTCCACCATGTCGGCCTATCTGCCACCGGATGATTCACTGCGCAATCAGGTGCTCAACACCTTCGAGAAAGGATTTGCCAAAGTGTTTT
>JAUXNL010000266.1 GCA_030684415.1 Moraxellaceae bacterium
GCCCGAGGGGCTGCTCACGGGCGAGGCGGCGGCACAGGCGGGTTTTAGCCCCTGGAGCAGGGTTGGCACCCCCTTGGCCGTTGCTCGGCCAAGGTGCGTCGAAGAGGTGTCGCAGGTGCTCTCGGCCGCCCACGCGGCCCGGGTTCCGGTCGTTCCCTGGGGCGGGCTGACGGGACTGGTTGGCGGCGCGGCGGCCGATGGCGCGGTGGCGCTTAGCTTTACCCGTATGAACGCCATTGAGGTGATTGACCGTGATCAGGCGCTGATGACGGTGCAGGCTGGCTGCGTGCTTGAAAGCGCCTGCGCCGCCGCCCACGAGGCTGGTCTTTTCCTGCCGCTAGACCTTGGCGCACGGGGGTCAGCGACCATCGGCGGCGTGCTTTCCACCAATGCCGGCGGCTACCGTGTGCTCAGGTTCGGCATGGCGCGAGACATGGCGCTGGGGCTTGAGGTGGTGCTCGCGGACGGAACGGTGGTGTCGTCGCTAAACGGGCTGATCAAGAATAATACTGGCTATGATCTGAAGCAGCTCTTCATTGGCTCGGAGGGCACCCTGGGGATCATCACGCGGGCGGTTCTGCGTCTACGGCCAGCGCCGCGAAGCCAGGAGGTGGCGCTGCTAGCCGTCAGCCGGTTCGCCGATCTGGTGGGCCTGTTGAGGCGACTGGAGGTGTCTCTGTCGGGGACGTTGTCGGCCTTTGAAGTCATGTGGCCGCGGTTCTATGGGCTGGTGACGACTCCACCTGCCCAGGGGCGGGCGCCCCTGCCGGCGGGACACGCCTATTATGTCCTGGTCGAGGCCCTGGGGGGCGCGCCTGCCCAGGATCGTGAGCGATTTGAGCAGGCGCTCAGCGAAGCGATCGACGCCGGGCTGGCGGTCGACGCCGCCGTGGCCAAGTCGCAGGCCGAACGTGACGGCATGTGGGCCCTACGTGACGATGTCGCTCAGACGGCGCGGGACGGCCCGATCGCAGCCTTCGATGTGAGCCTCCCTCTGGGGGCCATGGAGGAATATGTCGCGACGGTGAAGGCCGCCCTCGAGGCCCGTTGGCCCTCCGCCACACTGACGGTGTTTGGACATCTGGGGGACGGAAACCTCCACCTGATCGCGGGAGTGGGCGATGCGACCGCCCGGCCTGAGCTCGCCGCGCTGATCTATAGACATCTGCGGCCCTATGGCGGCTCCATCTCGGCCGAACA
>JAUXNL010000277.1 GCA_030684415.1 Moraxellaceae bacterium
GGGCATGGCGGGACTCGACAGACGAGCCGCCTCGTGCAGGGCATTGAGAAAGTGGTCGCGGCGAGACAAGGGCGCCTCCTGGTACGGTCGTGCAACAGTTTTAACATACCGATTGGTATGCGTACATACGCATGGGTATGGACTGCGAGTCACAAATCTGGCTTGCAGCGTTTCAGGTGAATCACTAGATTCAATCACTTGATTGAATCTAGTGATTCACCGACGCCGTACCCTTCAGGGAGAGCCTCATGTACCGCATCCGCCCGATCGCCGCCGTAGGAACAGACTCCAGCGCCAGCACACGTGCCGCCCTCATTGCCGCCGCCACACCGCTGTTTGCCAGCGATGGCTATGAAGCCACACGCACACGCGATATCGCCGACAAGGCCAAAGCCAATGTCGCCGCCATCAACTACCACTTCGGCAGCAAGATGGGCCTGTATCAGGCGGTGATGAAGGCACAGGCCGACCGCATGATCGAAGAGTTCCCGCTGGCAACAGACGCCCTGTCAAGCGCCGCCCCCGAAGAAAGACTGCACTGGCTGGTGCGCAACCTGCTGCGCCGTGTGCTGGTGACCCAGGGCGGCAATCAGCCTACCCGCATGTGTGTGCGCGAATTTGTCGAGCCGACCGAGGCGCTGGACTACATGGTGAAAGAAATCGTCAGCCACCAGTTCGCCATCATGAAACAGGTGGTGGGAGATGTGCTGGGGCGCAAAGCCGATGATGACGAGTTGAATCTGGTCGCAGAAAGCGTGATCAGCCAATGCTTCCACTACGGCATGGCCGAGCCCATGCTGACCCGGCTCGGTGTGAAAATTCCACGGACGGATGAAGAAATTGATGCGCTTGCTGTGCACATCACCCGCTTCAGCCTAGCTGGCATTGCGGCCGTGCGGGTGCCAGCCTGAGCACTACCTGGTAAAACGGCAGCGTCAGCATGATGCGCTGTAGATTTATCAAAAAAGAAAACCACGAAAGCCATGAATAAAAACCACGTTCATAGCGCGTGGCTTTGCCTCAGGATTCTTTGGTTTAGCTGTCATTCCCGCGAAAGCGGGAAGCCAGTGGCTTAAAAGACTCTGGGTTCCCGCCTTCGCGGGAATGATGAAATAACGAGCAGCCCGCCTTGCCTACCTTCGCGCTCTGACTGGCAAAACCAGCCAGGCGATGACCACGTACACAGGGCGTGGCTTTGAACAGCGCACTCCTGAGCGTATAGAAAGAATCCAGACGAACAGTGTTCATGCCAAGCCTCCCCACAGTACGGAGAAAGACGTTCAGCCGCTTGCCGCGAACGGATTCCCCCGCACTCACTGAAACGCTCAGACACGCCATAACGCATAACGGGCCTTCATGCTGGCGGCGGTGCCTTCGTCATCACGAATGACGAGATCCAGCGTCAGGCTGGCACGTCCTTTTTCAGCCAGCCGCTTTAGAAACCCTGCGATGTCAGCCTCTCCCGGTAATGCCACCACCGCCTCAAAGTCTGTGGTCACCGGCTTATGGAACGAAAATGTCGCATCAGCAATGGCCACCTGACAAGTCCCCAACTCAGCCTCACCCCATAGCGTCAGCAAACACCAACCCGTGATGTTGCCCAACGCTGAAATGCTGCCCGCGAAACCGGTACCCTTGTCATTGATATTGGCCGCAAGCGGCAGTGCCAAACGCAGCTCACGACCATCAAACGCGGTAACACGCAGTTGCATGGCCGCCGTCAGGGGAATCTGGCCGCGCACGCGCTCCAGCAACGCCTTCGCTGTCTGCAGGGAAGTATCAACCGACATCACCATCCTCACTCACCACTCCATGAGCGGACAAACGCGTCAACGGCCAGCGTCGGACGCGGCTTCAGATTACCGCCGGGCATGCCGGCATAAATGAAACCCGCAATCCGTTCATGGCCCGCGACACCCAATGCCGAACGCACCTGCTCATGCGCGGCCATCGGCCCGGTGCGCCACATCGCGCCATAGCCACCATCGTGCAGGGTCAGCAAAAAATTCTGGATGGCGGCGCCGGTCGACAACAAAAACTCGTCACGCGGCACTTTAGGGTCATCACGCACAATCGCGATGGCCACGACGATCAGCGGCGCACGCAGCGGCATTTTTTTAAGCCGCTCGCTCTCGGCGGGCTCCAGTGCAGGATTATCAACACGCGCCGCATGCGCGAATACTTCGCCCAGACGAACCAGCCCTTCGCCCTCGATCACCAAAAACCGCCAAGGCTGCAACTGGCGATGATCGGGGGCGCACAATGCCGCCGCAAACGCGCTCTTTAAAAGCTCTGGCGGCGGTGGTGGTGCGGTCAGTACACCGCGTGAACGACGTGTCAACAAAGACTCAAGCGTTTCCATGCTCAACCTCGGGGATGGTGCGGGAAGATGCCGGTGAAAAATGCGCGCTGACATCCGCCAGTGCCTGATCTGCTTCTTGCATGATGCGCTGCATGATGACGTCTACCGGCACCACATCGCGCACCAGCCCTTGTACCTGACCAATGAGCTGCACCCCTTTTTCATGATCGCCGTCCAGAATTGCACGCCGCAATTGCAGGGTTGCCGCGCCGAAATAGGCCAGTTGCAAGGTCTGCATCAGTCCTTGTTTCAGCACATCGCGTACGATCGACAGCAGCGGACGGCCAAGCTCATTCGCCGCCTGCAAGGCCTTGAAAGCAGCCCTCGGCAATGACAAGGGCTTTGCGGTGGCTTTTATGGCAGAGGGGGTTTTCATTACCCGGCACGGCATGCCGTCAAAATTTGGGCTGTAGAGTGTTTCGCTTACCGACTTTTCCGTCACCATTTTCTTGGTATTGGCATGCACAGGGCTTTCTGTTGCGGTAGCAAAGCGCGTCCCCATCGCAATCGCATCTGCCCCCAGCGCCAGCGCGGCGACCAGCCCGCCTCCAGTACCAAAACCACCGGTGGCAATGATCGGCAAACCGCTGATACGGCGAATGGCGGGAATCAGCACCAGTGAAGTGACATCGCCTCCATGCGCCGCCGCCTCGTGTCCGGTGACAATCAGGCCGTCCACGCCACTGCGCTCGGCGGCCTGTGCATGCTTTTCGTTGACCACAGTCGCCAATACCTTGCCGCCATAGGCATGCACGCGCTCACAAATCCAGTCGCCTTTGCCCAGCGAAAAATTGAGCACCGCCACTTTTTCTTCAATCGCGATTTCCGCGTTACGTGCAGCGCCAGGCATGATGAGCGCCACGCCTACCCCGAACGGTTTTTCTGTCAGCGTCCGGGTGCGCCGGATTTCGGCACGGGTTTCATCCGCCGTGAGATGCCCGACGGCCAGAATGCCAAGCCCACCGGCATTGGAAACGGCAGCGACCAGATCCGCATTTGATACATAGGTCATGCCCGGCGACAGCACGGGATAACGAATGCCTAGCAATTCGGTAATACGGGTTTTCATGGCGACCTCGCGCACAGACCAGAATGTCGGACCGGGCCTGATTCTAACAGCTTGCTGAAAAACGCCCATCCCGGGATTTTTCAGCCCGCGCTGAGTCAAACATGCAAGCGTGATTGATTCGCGACCTGGACAGACCGTCTGAGGTCGGTTGTTCTCCTGAGGCGAGTCGCTCTCTCGACACCAGATGCTCGTCTGGCATAAGCCACTCTGCTGAGGGCAGCGACGCCCTGAGCGATTCGGACAACCCCCTGAGTGTTTTTGTCACCCCACGCAAATAAATCTGATTTTTGCTGCCAATGCGGCTGAGCGACGCCGCCATCGGGCGCAAGCGCCGTACTTCCTATAATCTGCAGGCTCTCTTCATCGCCTCGAGGTACTCATGGACTTGCACGTCCCGGCCGAAGAACGCGCCTTCCGCGAGGAAGTCCGCGCCTTTCTGGATACTCATCTCACCGCCGACATCCGCTCGGCTGGCCGTCTGGCCACCTCGGTCTTCGCCGATCCTGAACGCGCCATGGCATGGCAGAAAATCCTGCATGCCAAAGGCTGGGTAGCGCCGCACTGGCCCAAGCAATATGGCGGCACCGGCTGGAATGTTTCACAACGCGCGATTTTTGCCGAAGAGCTGATCCGGGCTGAAGCACCGCCCCTCATTCCCATGAGCCTGTTGATGTGTGGCCCCATGCTGATCGGCTGTGGCACAGAAGAGCAGAAAGCGTATTACCTGCCCCGTATCCTCAGTGGCGAAGATTTCTGGTGCCAAGGCTATTCCGAACCCGGCGCAGGTTCTGACCTGGCCTCGCTGCAAACCTTTGCCGAAAGTGACGGCGATGACTATGTCATCAACGGCACCAAAATCTGGACCACCTACGCCATGTACGCCAACCGCATGTTTGCGCTGGTGCGCACACGGCGCGAGGGCAAGCCACAGGCCGGCATCACCTTCTTGCTGATCGACATGGACACGCCCGGCATCAAGATCGACCCGATTGTCGGCCTCGATGAAGTGCCGGAGCAGTGCCAGGTTTTCTTCGACAACGTGCGTGTGCCGAAGAAAAACCGCATTGGCGCTGAAAATGAAGGCTGGACCGTTGCCAAATACCTGCTCATGTTCGAGCGCGGCGGTGCCGAATACGGCCCCGGCCTGCGTGTGCAGATGGAAAAGGTCAAGCAGATTGCCGCGCAACAAAAAACACCGGCAGGCAATCTCATGCAGGATGAACTCTTCAGCAGCAAGGTCGCACAGGCCGAGATCGACATTCTCGCGCTGGAGTTCACCGAGAACCGGATCAAGTCTGCACTGGGCGCCGGCAAAGACCCGGGGGCCCTGTCGTCCATGACCAAGATTCTGGGGACCGAGCTGCAACAGAAAATCACCGAGCTTGCGATTGAGGCCGCCGGCACGGCTGCCCTGATCTGGCAGCCAGCGGCCATCGTGCCCGGCAGTGATATAGAGCCGGTCGGGCCCGAATATGCCCTGCCTGCCATGGCGAAATATCTGAACACACGCGCCACGTCGATCTATGGCGGTTCCAATGAAGTACAGCGCGGCATTATTGCCAAGCTTGTCCTTGGCCTCTAAGGGAGATTGCCTGTGGATTTTTCACTGAATGATGACCAGAAAATGCTGCGCGACTCCGTCGCGAAATTCGTCAAAGGCAGCTATGACTTCGACACTCGCCGCAAGATCGTGAAGGACAAGGCCAGTCTCGACACAGCCATCTGGCAGCAAATGGCCGATCTCGGCTGGCTGGCCATTCCCTTTGCGGAAGAGGATGGTGGCATTGGCGGCACCTTGGTTGAAACCATGATCCTGCTCGAAGAGTTCGGTCGCGGCCTGGTGGTGGAGCCCTACATTCCTACGGTTGTCACCGGCGGCGGTTTTTTGCGCAGGGCCGATGCCCGCCTCAAAGAAAAATATCTGCCCGCACTGATTGAAGGCCGTCTGCAAATCGCATTTGCCCTCAATGAATACGAGCGTGCCGGGGGCATCGAGAATTGCGCCCTCACCGCCACCCGCCATGGAAACGCATGGGTACTCAACGGCGTGAAACTGCTGGTACAGAACGGCGACAAGGCTGATGTGCTGGTCGTACTGGCTCGCACCTCAGGCACGGCCGGCCATCGCGACGGGCTGAGCTTGCTGCTGGTCGATGCCGGCGCAGAGGGAGTTCAGCGTCGTCCCCACCGCACGGTGGATGGCGGCATGGCAGCCGAAATCACGTTCAATAATGTCGTGGTCGCTGAAGATGCCGCTATCGGCGCTGTGGGAACAGCAGCGGCACTGGCTGACACCGTCATTCATGAAACCATTCTGGCGCTGGCAGCCGAGGCCACAGGGGCACTCTCCGTACTCGTCCACTCCACAGTGGAATACACCAAACAGCGAAAGCAGTTTGGCCAGCCCATCGGCAGCTTTCAGGCACTGCAACACCGGATGGCGGACATGTTCATGCAGTACGAACAAACCCGTTCGCTTCTGCTGTGCGCGACATTGAAGGTGCTGGAAGGCCATGACGACGCCGCGCGCGCCGTGCATGCACTGAAGGCCCATATCGGGCGCGGCGGTAAAAAAATCGCACAAGAAGCAGTGCAATTGCATGGCGGCATGGGCATGACGGACGAACTGCATATCGGCCATTACTTCAAGCGCATCACCGCAATTGATGCTTTGTTCGGTAATGCCGACCTGCATCTGCGAGCGTTTGCAGCCGCCTGAGCCGGCCAAAGAAATGACCACGCAAGGCTAGCGCATCTCTGGATAACGCCGCTCGCCTTGAGCCTCTGCAACAGGGACTTCCGGTGCTCATCGAAGGAGCCGCTGACACAGCCGCTCCTGAGTTCTTTGAGTCCTTCGGAATGGCGTTACTGAGCTTGTCGAAGGACTCAGGAGCGCCCCGTCGACGACGGCGTTGAGTTTTTCAGGGGCTCATTAGCCGCTTGATGGAAAGTGCTTTTCAGCAAGCGGCCAACCGGCCAGGGATGGTCGGGTCGCGAATCAATCACGCTTGAGTGATTGATTCAGCTTGGAGAGATTCCGGACATGTACCGGAACCGCGGGCTGAAAAAAATCCGGATGGGCGTTTTTCAGCAAGCTGTTAGAAGACGTACACCCTTGTGCGCTAGCGCTTCTCTCAATGCGTATATGCCCTAAAACAAAGACCCGCCATGGCGGGTCTTTGTT
>JAUXNL010000294.1 GCA_030684415.1 Moraxellaceae bacterium
CACAAAAAGTTCAATGAAAACAACAACCCTCATTTTCCTTTCCCTTCTCCTTTCCCTGTCGGGATTAGGGCATGCCCAACAGGACGCTGCGCCTTCCCGACTGGTCGCCCGCATGATGGGCGACCTCATGTTCCTGCAGATTGCGCCCGACAAAGACGCCCGCCGTGCCGCAGAGTCCAGACTCGATGAGCTGGAGGCCCTGATGACGAAGACCGACCGGCTGTCGGACAAAGCTCTGTGGAGCATGGTGGAGGCGATGTCGCGAGCCCTTCACTACCTCGACAAGTCCAACATCTTAGGGAACGACGAGATGCAGAAAGTCTTGTCAAGCTACGAAAACTTCTTCGAGAGCAATTTTTTGCGTACCCGGAAAGATGCCGCTTTCCTGATCCTGGACCTGCGTTTCCGCTACCTTGCCCGCACCGCGGTCAGCCCTTACGGGCTGATGACGGTGCCTCCGCTGCGCAACACCATTGAAGATGTGCAGGCCGATGCCGACGCGGCCGTCACGGCCGAGGCGCGCCGGCAAAACAATCCGTCGTTGCAACGTGACTGGAATTTCCTGAAGCGGCTGGTGGCGCAGTACAACTCTCACCCGGCGCCGCGCATGGTCGAGTCTTTATCGCTTCGCCTGTACCAAAAAAGCCTGACAATGTAACACCGCCACTGGAACGGCCTACAGAAGAGCGCACGCTCATGACACCGCTGTTCACACGTGCTGATATTGAAAGACTGCTTCACCTGCCCGTCTGGGAGCAGGCGATTCCTGACGACTTGATCGAACGGCATCAGCAACACAGACTGCATGATTTTGAGCGACTGGTCCGCATGGGGTCGCCGTTTCTGGTGCTCATGTACCTCGGCATGAATCTGTTCAACTTCATCCTGTTTCATCAGCAGCTTCGGTCAAACGACCTCGCCGTCATGATGGCGACTGAAGCCATCGCACTGCTGCTCATTGCAGGAGGACTGGCGGCGGCCTGGAGCGCAACACTGCGCCCCTCCTTCAATACCTGGATACCTTTTTTCTACGCTGGCATCATTTACTGCAAGCTCGCTGGCATCATCCTTTTTGAAAGTGAAGAACTCGTTTTCAACCAGATTATCGCCATCATGCTGGTCACCATTGTCGGCACGCTGGCGCTGCAACTCACCGTTCGCTCAGGGCTTGCCGGCAATGTGATGGTGCTCTGCGGCTTCGGCCTCGCCATGATGAGCCACAAGTTTGATGACATTTTTCTGGCCGGCTCATATGTCCTCTTGACGATTTTTGTCTGCACCTTCATTGCCGCTTTGCAGGAAAACCGCGATCGCATCATTTTCCTGAAAACCCTGATGCTGGAAGCGGAAGCCGAAGAAATCCGCCGGCTTAATCAGGAGTTGCAACAGGTCGCCCGTCTCGACTCCCTGACCGGGCTTTCTAACCGCCGTCATTTCGACGAAGTCTTTTCTAACGAATGGGAACGCGGCAGCCGCCAGAAAAACCGCATGGCGTTGCTGATCATCGATGTCGATCACTTCAAGTCTTACAACGATCACTATGGCCATCCGGAAGGTGATGAATGCCTGACGCGAGTGGCCACGGCGCTGGCGTCCGTGATGCGGCGGCCGGGTGATCTGCTCGCGCGCTATGGCGGCGAGGAGTTTGTGGTCCTGCTGCCGGAAACCGGAATGGAGGGCGCCCAGGATGTGGCCAATCGTCTGCTGGCCGCGATTGATGCCTTGGACATCCCGCACCAGAACTCCAGTGTGGCGCGGCACGTCACCATCAGCATCGGGCTTTCGGTGATGCAGCCGCTGCCGGGCATCAATCGCCAGATACTGCTGAATGATGCTGACACTGCGCTCTACCGTGCCAAACGTATGGGCCGGCACTGCATCGTGAGCAGCGCTGCTTTTATCGACCCTGCCGATGAACATGGCACGAAGGCGTTTGCCTGATACCGTCCTGCCGAGCCCCAGCCATGTCCAAACCTTCCCCTGCCCCACATCGCCCACGCGTGCTGATTGTGGACAGTGACGCCTCGCGGCAACTCAACTATGAGGTCATGCTGGATGTACTGAACATAGAGTGCATCCGCGCCCTGAGCGGAGAAGAGGCGCTGAACGTCGCCAAGCGGCTATCCGTCGCGCTCGCACTGGTGGCTGCCGACCTACCCGGCTGTCCCGCCGCCGGACTCGTGCGCGACCTACGGCGGGTGTCGCGTAATCCGGCGCTCCCGGTGCTCATCGCCGGCGCGACATCCGGCAACATCGGGGCCCGGCTGCAAGGCTATGAAGCCGGCGCCGTCGACTTTGTGTCATGCCCTGTCGAGCCCATGGCGCTGCAATCCAAAACCCGGGTCTTTGTCGACATCTATCGGCAACAGCAACTTGCAGACATGCGTTGCGCACAGCTACAAGGTGAGGTCTTGCAGCTCCGGCAGCAGATGGAGCAAGACAACATGTTGCTGCAATCCGTGAGCGCGGGCATTCTCACACTTGATGTAGAAGGCATCATCCGGCATGCAAATGCAGCGGCCTGCCAGATGCTCGACAGCCATATCGCCCTGCAAGGCCAGCCTTTTGAAGACTACCTTGCCCAAGATTCGGCCGAGGACGCCATCACTACCGCGATTGCGCATTGTCTTAATGGCATGACCCTGAATTTTGCCGCCATGCTCAAAGGTGATTCGCGGTTATTCACGGCCATACTGACCGCCGCTCCGCTCTACCGCAGCAATGGCGCCAGTGCGGGCATCACCATGGTGTTCACCGACGCCTCTAGCTGTATCGGCAGCGAAATTGATGCCGCCGCCTTTGCGCTACCCGTGCAATAACACAGCCCTGTAGCCGCACCGGTTAGCGCACCTGTGAATCACTACATTCGCCCCGATCGCCTCGATAAAACCCTGTAGCAAGGCTCAGTACGAACGGATTTTTATCCAGGGCTGGCTTGGCCGCTTGCTGAGAAAAAACCGGTAGTTGCAGGCCATTCGACAGAGCTCTCCCGAGCTTTCTGAAGGGGCTCCGTACGAATGGTTTTTAGCAGGCGACTTATCATTTCCTAAAAAAAATGCCGCGGCATCTGCAGCGGCATTTTTCAGAAAACCATCCTCGGCCAATACAGCCGTGCGCATCAGCGCCGGATAAGGTCGGCTGCTTTCTCTGCAATCATGATGGCCGGCGCGTTGGTATTGCCACCGATAATGGTCGGCATGATGGAGGCATCGACTACGCGCAAACCGCTGATGCCATGCACCTTCAATTCAGGGTCGACCACCGCCATGCTGTCCATGCCCATGCGGCAACTGCCCACCGGGTGGTATACCGTGTCGACGCGCTGCCGCAGTACCGCACGAATCTCGTCATCGGTTTTCACCTCGGCGGTGAACAGATCTTTTTTGATGAACGCCGCCAGCGCAGGCGCTTTCATCAACTTTTCAGTCATCTTGTAGCCGGCGACAAGTTGCTCCACATCATCCGGATCGCCCAGAAAATTCGGATCAATCAATGGCGGTGTTTCAGGGTTGCGGTCTTTCAGGCTGACCGTTCCCGCACTCTTGGGCCGCAGCAGACAGACATGGCAGGAAAATCCGTGGCCCATGTGTAGCGTGCGCGCATGGTCATCCACCAGGGCAATCACGAAATGCAGTTGGATGTCTGGTGCCGCCAGTTCCGGGCGGGTTTTCAGAAATCCGCCGCACTCAGCGAAGTTGGAGGTGATGAGGCCGCGACGCTCGCGCCGGTAACGGCCGATTTCGCTGAACAGTTTCAAGCCGCCGCGTAACGACAGGCCAAGCAGGTTCAAGTCATCCGATTTGTAGCCGAAAATGAAATCCGGATGGTCTTTCAGGTTTTTGCCGACGCCGGGCAAATGATGCACCACCGGAATACCATGTTTTTGCAATTCAACCGCATCGCCCACGCCAGACAACATCAGCAACTGCGGCGACTGGAACGCGCCCGCACTGAGTATCACCTCGCGCCGCGCCATCAGCTTGCGCACCACACCGCCCTGCCGGTACTCCACGCCAATGGCGCATTTGCCATCGAACAGCACGCGCTGGGTCAGCGCACCAGTTTCGACGCGCAAGTTGGGGCGCGACAGATGCGGCAGCACATATGCACGATAGGCGCTGCAACGCTCGCCATTGATTTGCGTGACCTGATACGCGCCCAGACCTTCCTGCTCGGCACCATTGAAATCATTGTTGAGCGGGTAGCCCACTTCTTGAGCGGCTTTGACGAAATGCTGCTGAAAGGGGTTGTCGGTCTGCAACTGGCTGACGTGCAGCGGGCCATCGCTGCCGTGCCACTCGTTGTGGATGACATGGTTGTTTTCGGACTTCTTGAAATAGGGCAGCACATCGTCAAACGACCAGCCCGTGTTGCCGAGCGCCGCCCACTCGTCGTAGTCGCTGCGATGGCCGCGGATATAGGCCATCGCATTGATGGACGACGACCCGCCCAGCACCTTGCCACGGGGCTGGTAGCCACAGCGGCCATTGAGGCCGGGCTGGGGCACGGTTTCAAAGCCCCAACTGTTCAGGGTCTGCGGCACCATCAGCACCACTGCGGCAGGCACATTCACCAGCCATTTGTCGCCATCGCCACCGGCTTCCAGCAACGCCACCGAGGTTCCCGCGTCTTCGCTCAGGCGGCCGGCGAGCGCGCAACCGCTGGAGCCGCCTCCGACAATGATGTAATCGACAGTGTTGGTTTCGGTTGAAACGGACATGGAGCGTTCCTTGTGCACTCAGGGGAAGGGGTGGCCGGAGGGGCGGCACGCAGTCTATCGAGGGCACGGCACGGCGTTAAGCCGTCTGTTCGACTCATTCAGGCACCTTCGTCCCAGTGGCAGAACGGCCGGCCGGATGGCATGGCAGTCTTGGTGCCGCCGCCCTAGTGTTGTTGCACCAGCAGACTGGATTTCACGCCGGCCCGGACGATCAGGGAAGACCCCATGCAGCGCACTGCCAATCCCAGCACCACCATCAGCACTGCTCTTAGCGTCAATATCTATGCCGTCATCGCGAGTGCCATGGTGATGGCCGTCCTCTTTGCGGCCTGGACCAGCTGGAGCGGCTACCGTATCACCCGCACCCCCGCCCAGATTCGTACGCTGCTTGACGTGCGCGTGCAGGCCTCTGAGTCGCACATTTATCTGGAGGAGTATCTCGGTGGCGATAGCGCAGAGTCGCCCGAAAAGATTCTCGGCTTCATGCGCGCGGCCACGCAGCAACTGGCCGTACTGGAAGGCAGCGTTGTCGATGCCAATACCCCTCCCCTGACCGACGCAGACCAACGCGCCAAGCTGCGCCAGGCCACTGAATTGCTGAACGAACTCACCCGGCTGACCCGCGTGCGCATACGGCTTCAAGGCGAAGGCGCCGCTGGCTCCGAATACGATCTCCGCTTCGACACGGCCTTCGACAGCTTCCTGGAAAGCTGCAAAGCGCTAGAAGACGACCTGCATGCAGAGTCCGTCAGTGCCCTGCGGACGTTCATCCTCATGCAGACCCTGATGACGCTACTCATCATTGCGATGTTTTCCTGGCTCTACCGCCTGCTGCGCAACAAAGAGAACAAGGAGTCGGTCATCCGTGAAGAAATGCAGGCCACTCATGCCGAACTGCTGAAAAGCCGTGCCCTCATGCAGGAGCACAACCTCCGTCAGGAAGCCATGTTGCAACTGACGCGCAAGGCGCAGTCGGCCATCGGGGTGGAGCAGTTCTCGCACACGTTGCTGACCTCGCTCTGCGATGAGCAGAACGCCATCGCCGGCATGGTATGGCTGAGTCGCCACCATGGCGGACTGGAGCCCGTCGCACGCTGGTGCACCCATGGCAGCACGGAAGATAGCGGCAATCATGCGGACGGGCTGGTGGCGCAGGTGGCGCACTCCGGCAAGGCCGCCTCTTATGCCACGCCACCTCGTTACCTGCGGATTGAAAGCGGCCTGGTCAGTGCCAACCCCGGCCATGTCATGGTGCTGCCGGTGCGCTACCAATCAGCCACCGTCGCCGTTTTCGAGCTGGCGTTCATCGAGAGCCCAGCACCCGAGGCTCGTGCCTTCATTGAAGAGGTGCTGGATGCCATGGCGGTCCGCTACTTCATGTTCAGCCATAGCAATACCGACGTTCCTGCGGATGACGGCACAGCGAGCAATACAACGGGCAATACAGCGGGCGGCGCAGCGTGAGGCAACGCGGGTAGCGCAGTTGGCAATAGCGGAGACACGGCGGCGTCCGCTGGCTGATCCGGTACCTGAAGCGGCGCCCTCAGCCAGCCGCCCGGCCATTCGCCGGAGCAGATGGAACACATCAAAGAAGCTGACTCAGAGACGCCGACTCAGAGCAGGCAACTCAGAGAAGGCAACGCAGAGACACCAACGCAGCGAGCACGGACCACGCCCGCCAGATCAAGAGGGCCGGATCAGCGCGGCCGCAGCCAGCGCTCGATGGCCATACGCAAATCCTGAGGCCGGACCGGCTTGGGCAAATAATCATCCATGCCCGCCTCCAGACACCTTTCCCGATCGCCCTTCAGCGCACTCGCCGTCATCGCGATGATTGGCAAATGCTGGCCATCCGCCTCCCCCGCCCGGATATGCCGGCAGGCCTCAAAGCCGTCCATGACCGGCATGTGGCAATCCAGCAGCAAGAGGTCGTAAGGCAATTGGCGCACCGCGGCCACGGCCTCATGGCCATTGGCCACGATATCCACCCGACAGCCGAGGCGCTTGAGGCTTTCCGCCGCCACCAACTGATTCACCGGATTGTCTTCCGCAATCAGCACGCGGGCATGCAGCGGCGCGGGTACGCTCACCGTCGTGTCGTGCTGGCCCGCCTTGGGCAACTCTCCCGCCGTCAGCAGGGCAAACGGCATTTCCAGCCAGAAGGTACTGCCCTCGCCCGGCACGGATACCACGTCCAGTTGCCCACCCATCAGCTCGGCCAAGCGCCGTGAAATCGACAGGCCCAGACCGCTGCCACCGTATTTGCGCGTGGTCGAGACATCAGCCTGCGCAAAAGGCTGGAACAGCCGCGCGCGGATGTCCGGCGTCATGCCCGGCCCGGTATCACTGACTTCGTAACGCAACCAGATTTTGTTCTCGCGCTGGCGCACCGGATGACAACGCAGGCGCACCTCGCCCTGCTCGGTGAACTTGACGGCATTGCTCAGCAAATTCACCAGTATCTGGCGCAAACGCGCCGGGTCGCCACGCACCCCCGGCGGCAGCTCGGCGCTGAAGTCCGTGAGCATGACCAACTGCTTTTCCGCCGCTTTTGGGAGCAAGAGGCTGACCGCTTCTTCGGCGACCTCGCGCGGATCAAACGGCAAAGGCTCCAGCTCCAGGCGGCCAGCCTCTATCTTGGAAAAATCGAGAATGTCATTGATAAGGTGCAGCAGCGTTTCGCCCGAAAAGCGCGACAGCTCGACATAACGGCGCTGCTCCTCGGTGAGCGGCGTATCACGCAAAAGACCGTTGATACCGATCACTCCGTTGAGCGGCGTGCGGATTTCGTGGCTCATGGTCGCCAGAAACTCCGACTTCGCCTGACTGGCTGCCTCTGCCGCCTGCCGCGCCGCCAACAAATGCCGGATATAGCTGTCGCTCGCCTCACGCGCCGCCAGACCAAACGCCAGGCAACAGGCCATGATGACCAAGCGGGTAAATGTCTGATGAACCGGTGTTTCCTGGAAATCCACCGGCAGTTGGAACCAGTGCTCGCTGGCGTGCAGCAGCACCACGGCCAAGGCACAGGCCAGCATCCAGCCGATGGCGGCTCGCCGCCCGATGAGGTAGGCCGCCGCCATGGGCACCGCGAGCAGATACCAGCCCGCCAGCGCCTGCGACTGACCATTGCGCAATGCCACCAGCAATAATCCGGCAAACGTCAGCGCAATCGCCAGATGCTGGCCCAGGCGTAAGCGCGTGGCAGAAGCGCGGTCATCCGCCAGTGTCCAGTGCCGTATCGCCAACGTGCCGGCAATCACCACTATCTCGATGGCGGCCGTGGTCCAACGCTGCAGACCGAGGTACACCAATGCATTCAGCGTCCAACCTGCCAGTGCCACCATGCTGATACCGGCAAACCTCGCCAGCTCTTCCGGCGTTACCGCCGTTGTGGCCTGCTGTGTGTCAGACTCCTGCGTACTTTGCCCCTGAACCCGCATACTGCACCCCTGAGGTTGTATCTTCCCGTGCCGGGCTGTCGTGCCTGTCCTGTCACCATTGCAGTACGCTTGACGCCACGGTGCAAGAAAAAAAACACTGGCACTGCTGTCAGTACAACATAAAACGCCTTTTTCACTCTCTCGAACGGCCTGCAACATGACGCCTTTTCCATCCGACCCGCCGATTCTTTTATCAAAAACACAAGCGGAGTCCTCCAAAGCAAAAGCGGTCGCCGCCAGAACAACGGCAGCGCCAGCAAAACCACAATCGGCTCAATACGGCCAGCGGATCGCGCCGTCAGACCTGCTGCCCGCTGAGGCCGATATCGAGTTCACCGCCATTCGCGCACAAGGCGCCGGCGGCCAGAACGTGAACAAGGTATCGAACGCGGTGCACCTGCGCTTTGATATCCGCGCCTCGTCCCTGCCCGAGAACGTGCAGCAAAAGCTGCTGGCCAGCCGTGATCAGCGCGTGAATGCCGACGGGGTTGTCGTCATCAAGGCACAACGCTTTCGCAGCCTCGAGAAAAACCGCGAGGATGCCATTGCCCGCCTGCAAGCGTTCATCCGGGAGAGCTGTCACGAATTGCCGCCACGCACCCCCACACGCCCCAGCCGCAATGCCCGACGAAAGCGGGTGGACAGCAAAGTGCAACGTGGGCAGATCAAATCCCTGCGCCGCACGCCGGAAGACTGATGGCTTTATCGCCTGCAGAAAAATGTCCGTCTGCTAATTTTCAGCACCATCACAAACGTTACGCTCAAGGTGTCTCCGGACAACACCGATCACGCCGACCCCTGTCGAAGGGCTAATTCCCAACGGTTCTGGTTTATCCAGAAACGCCTGAACTCCCGTCATTAGCGATTGTCTTTGCCGCTACACGTCGGCGTCAGCACAGTCAATCCGACAGAGCGGATTCATGTCATTCTCCGTCGCCTCAACTTCATACGGTGCGGGAATGGACATGATCAGCAACGGACTCAAAAAAATGATCTCGGGTGTCGCGGCCATTTTTCTGACGATGACAACCGCGCACGCAAATGACAGCAATAATGACGCTCTTCTGACAGATTACTCGCAGCAAGCCGCCTGGCAGGCCATACAAACATTTCTGCCAAAGCCGATGCACTTCACTGCCGAATACCGCCCGCGCGAATCGTGGTGGTCGTGGCAGGGCCACACCATCCATCTCGACCGCTTCGACAATCCCAGCGCACCTTATCGCGTCATCCTCTTGCATGGCGTGGGCACCAACGGTCGCCAGATGTCGATGATCACGGGTGGCCCGCTGAGCCGGCGCGGCTTTGAAACCATCGCGCTCGACTTGCCCGGCTATGGCGTCACCCGGGTCAACCCCGACGCGGTGGTCACCTACAACACCTGGGTGGATCTGGTCAGCGACTTCATCGACGCCGAAAAAGCGCGCGATCCGCGCCCGATCGTGCTCTACGGACTCAGTGCGGGCGGCATGCTGGCCTGGCATGTGGCGGCGCGCAATCGTCAGGTGGCCGGCGTGGTCGGCATGACATTCCTGGATCAGCGCGAGCAAGTTGTTCGTGATGCGACCGCGCGCAACTGGTTCATGAGCCGTGTTGGCGGCCTGTCTGCCAATCTGGCGGCGCCAACCCCTTTCGGGAAAATGAAGATGCCGATGTGGATGACCTCGAAAATGAGCACCCTGGTGAACAACGAGGCGGCACTCAAGGTATTTCTGGACGACCCGACGTCCGCCGGCAACTGGGTGACCATCCGCTTTCTCGACAGCTATCTGAATTATCAGCCCGCGCAAGAACCAGAAGACTTCGACACCTGCCCGGTGTTGCTGACGCAGCCGGAAAAAGATGCCTGGACACCACTGGCCTTGAGCCAGCCCTTCATGGCTCGTCTGAAAAAAGTACCGCAGAAAACCGTCATGCTCGGCAATGCCGGCCACTATCCGCTCGAACAACCCGGTTTGCAGCAAATGGAAGATGCCATTACAGACTTCATCAACAGCCTGCCGGCAAAGCCATAACCCCGACAGATGAAATATTCACGGAGCCGCTGGAAAACTTTTCCATATTGAGGAAAGCAGTCAGCAGTCACAGACAGCACAGGCCGCCGTTGCTTCCCTCAAGCAGTACTCTTGAGTGATGCGGGGGCGACACACTGCGTCATCGTGTGTCACCAACGTGCCACACGGCAAAGCCGGGAAGCACGACTCCGCGAGTCTGCGCCAGATCAGGTTTTTTCGGGAATTACCTTGTCGCGGCAGCGCAGCGGCAGAAATTTCTGCGGCACGGTCGACAGGTTTTGCGCCGGGCTGAACATGCCCTCAGGAATGCCGGAATAAGCGCAAACCCATGACATGGGGCTGGCTGGCGATCCGGTGACCACAATGGCGCGCACACTGATCACTTTGTCCTTCAGCATGCTCACGGCCTTGTTGCCGAAATGAAGGTGGAAAGCACCGTCTTCCAGCTCGATGCGGTCGATGTAATTGCCGAGCAGCTTCGTGGGAGGCGGCAGCCCGGCTTCTTCGTTGTTCGCCGGCAACTCGCCGTTCTGCAACTGGTACAGCTCGACCGCCGGCGCCAGACGCTTGAGCAAATCCAGCGATTCGTTCACTTGCTCTTTGGCGGTGGCCGACACCACAGGCGGAATGGCAATCGTGGCGAGGATGGCCACAATGGCCAGCACCACCATCATTTCCATCAGCGTAAAACCGGTCACTCTTTTCATTCAGACCTTCTCGTCCGGCGCTGTTGCACCAACGGATTTTGCATGGGCTCGCCAGGCAAGGTGCAGGCGCAAATCAAACTCGTATTGGGCATAGCCCGGCTGCATATGCTCACAAAGCTGGTAGAAGGCCTTGTTGTGCTCGAACTCTTTCAGGTGAGCCAGTTCGTGCACCACGATCATGCGCAGAAACTCCGGCGGTGCCTCGCGGAACAATGAGGCCACACGGATTTCGCGCGCCGCCACCAGACGGCCGCCCTGGGGCCGCGACACCGCCGTATGCAGGCCCAGTGCCTGCTTTACCACGTCGAGCTTGCTGTCGTAGCACACCTTGTCGATGACCGGCGCCTTGCGCAGATAGTCCAGCCGGATGTCGTTCACATAGCGGTAAAGCGCCTTGTCGGTCTGCACCTCGTGGCGCGCCGGGTAACGCCGCGCCAGATAGTCCCCCAGCCGCCCTTCTACCAGCAGTTGGCGCGCTTGCTGGAGCAACGGCGCCGGATAACCGGCGAGATAACGGAGCAAAGGATCAGGGGCACTCATGTCGGGGCACGGTCAAGCGGGAGCGACGATTAGAGCCCATCAACGCCCCACCCCACCAGCCACCGAATCAGAATGATTCCTCCACAAAGCCGACAAACGGCAGCCGTGTGACCCGAAAGTCAAACGAAGTGTGCCCGTTCAATCAATGACTTAGCCAGTAATGAAGGCCCTCTACGAGGACATTGACAGCGCCCACTGTAATTGGAATAAATATTCCATATCGTAAAAACGGAGCAGCGCCATGGCGCGCCGGACCCAGGCCCAACTGGCCGAAACCCGCCAGACCATCATCGATGCCGCTACCCATCTGTTTGCGCAGAAGGGCTTTGCCAACACCCAGGTGGCCGAAATCGCCTCGGCGGCTGGCATCGGCATGAGTGCGTTCTATGGCCAGTTCGAGGACAAGGAAGCCTTGTTCATGACCATCGTCAGCGGCATGTTCGATGAGCTGCATGAAGGTGTGCTCAGCGTGCGCCGCGGCATGCACCTGCGCTCGCCACTGGAAATGGGCATGACCGTGCAGCGCATCTACGACCTGGTCTTCGAGACGTTCAACCGCCACCGCGAAATCACGCTCTCGGCCTTCCGTTCCGGCTTTGCCGCCGTGCCGCTGCTGGAAAAAGTCTACTGGAGCATTTGCGATGCTGTGGCCGAGGAAATGCGCCGCGACATGGCCGAAGGCGAAGCCGCCGGCCTGCTGCACATCGAGAGTGCGCGCGACATGTCGGATGCCATGCTCGGCATGATCCAGCAGCTTTCACATCGCATGGTGCGCGAAGGCTCGCCTACGCCGCACGAAGCGGCACGCACCTGTACCCGTTTCACCCTGGGCGCACTGCTGCTCAGCATGCCACGCGAACACCTGCAAACCCTTCTGCCCCTGCTGGCAGCCACTCCACGCTGATGGCCACCGCCATCACCTGTCACGCGAGAAAGCCATGAACGCCAAAGTGAACGCCAAAGTGAAAGCACCGAAAGCAAAAGCCACCGACGTGAAAACCGAAGTGCTGGATGTCGCCATTGTCGGCAGTGGATTTTCTGGTCTCGGTATGGGCATCCGCCTGAAAAAGTCCGGCATGACCAACTTCCGCATTTTTGAAAAAGCCGGCGATGTCGGTGGCACCTGGCGCGACAACACCTATCCCGGCTGTGGCTGTGATGTGAAGTCAGCGCTGTATTCCTACTCTTTCGAGCCGTGGCCGGAGTGGTCGAACGCCTACGCCACACAGCCAGAAATCCACCGCTACATCCGTCATTGCACCGAAAAATACGGCATGTACCCGCATATCCGTTTCAATGCAGGCGTTTGCGGTGCGCGTTACGACAGTGCCACCGGCGAGTGGGAGCTGGACATCGAAGGTGGCGAGAAAGTGCGTGCGCGCAATGTGGTGGCGGCGCCCGGCCCGTTTGCCGCACCTGCTGATCCGCAGATTCCCGGCACCGACAGTTTCAAGGGCATCCGCATCCATACCGCGAAGTGGGACCACAGCATTGATCTGTCCGGCAAGCGCGTGGGCATGATCGGCACTGGCGCCACGGCCGTGCAGGTGGGGCCGGCGGTGGCACCCATCGTCAGCCACCTGACGGTTTTCCAGCGCACGCCCAACTGGATCATGCCGCGTCTGGACCGCGATATTTCCGAGCGCGAAAAAGCGTTCAACCGCAAGAACCCGGCCGGCATGTTTGCCGCGCGCATGGGCAACTACTGGCTGAACGAATTGACGGCGCCGTTCCTGATCCTCAAATACGACCTGTTCAAGTCGCAGCCGGAAAAAATCTGCCGCAGCTATCTGCAACGCAAGGTGAAGGACCCGGTACTGCGCGAAAAGCTGACGCCAAAATTCAAGTTCGGCTGCAAGCGCGTGCTGGTGTCCAGCGACTGG
>JAUXNL010000300.1 GCA_030684415.1 Moraxellaceae bacterium
CCATCGATTTTAAAATAACGTTTCATTAGGAATAACAATTGGTTAGATAATAATTTGGCGCATTTTTCCAGAATCCCGGCCAACCCTCGATGCCGCATTTACCGAGGCACACGGCATATATGCCGTTCCCAAATACATGAGCCATGCCGAAGCGAAAAGCATACTGGGTGCACTTCGCGCCTGAATGAGTGAGTGGGCAGGCCGGGGCTGTAGCCCCCGCCTGCCCGGAATGATGCATGGCTCAGGGCTTTTCGTGGCTGACCTTGTCAAGGGTACGGGCGAGACGATCTCCATAAAGCTGGGCCACCGAGTTCTCAATGGCACGATGTGCTTCTGCCAGAATTACGGTGTCGACCATGCCGCGCAGTTTGTGGATGAGATCGGCGATACGAGGCATATCTGCAGCGGGAGGAATGCTGGTGCCATACGTATCAACCGCTTTCGCCAGTCGCCACAAAACGTCATCGGCAGTGCGTTGCATATTGGTGCGAAGATGCTCAGCCACATCCAGCAGGTCGGGCAAACGAATACCGGAACGAACCAGCTCAGCCGCCGCCTCTAGAAGATGGATATTACCTGCACGGTAACGTGCGCCATCAGGTGTCAGGAAGCCGAGGTCAATGGCTCGCGCCAGTAACGTACGCGGGACACTCTTCAGGCCAAACATTCTCAATAGTTGTGCCTGGGTCACTGTTGCCGGCGAACTGGATGCCAGCGGCTGGGTGATGGCCGCGTCAAGACCAATCAAGTCCCGGACATTACGCCCGCTCTCGGCCGCTCCAATCAGTTCCTGAATACTGTTCAGGCTGTAACCCCGTTCCTGGAGACGCAATACCATGCGAAGCCGGTAAAGATGATGCGCGCCATAAACCGCATGGCGCCCACGCTTGTCCGGAGGAGAAATGACGCCGCGATCCTGAAAAGCACGCAAGTTCCTGACGGTGGTGCCCGCCATTTCCGCGAGCTGCTCTACTGACCAGTCCCTGCCCTGGGTTTGTCCGGACGACTCTTGTTGCTCTTCGGAGGGCTTGCGCTGCTTGAGGGTTTCCGTCATGGCTGAGCCTTGCCTCACTGTTCGAGGTTATATAGTGCCACGACTCACCCTCTGGCCGCCGCCCTCTGACACGGAGAATTTCGTCGGCGCGACCCGGCAAGAGGCAATTGCTCCTCAATTAACGCCGGTTTTGCACTCTTCCCAAAAAGGCTTGCGCAATTCGTTTTTGAGGATTTTTCCGGCACCACTGACGGGCAGCGGCTCCGCCCTGATCTCGACGCTGCGGGGCAGCTTGTAGCCGGCAATGAGTCCGCGACAGTGCTCGATGATGACCTCTGCCGTTACGTCGGCGCCGGCTCTGGTCACAACAAAAGCGTGTACGGCCTCGCCCCATTGCGCGCTGGGAATGCCGATGACAGCGCACTCCTGAACGGCCGGGTGTTTGTAAATGGCACCTTCCACCTCCACCGAGAAAATATTCTCGCCGCCGCTGATCACCATGTCCTTGGCACGGTCGACGATGAACACGAAACCGTCTTCATCCATGTAGCCAAGATCGCCCGTGTGCAGCCAGCCATTGCGCAGCGTCTCCCGGGTTTGCTGCTCAAGCCCCCAGTAGCCGCGCATCACATTGAGGCCGCGTGCGCAGACTTCGCCAACAACACCGCATGCCACTTCCCGGTCATTGCCATCGAGAACCGCCACATCAACACCATAAGCGGGGCGCCCAGCACTGCGCAGCTTGGCACCGCCCGCAACGTGGTACTCGGGAGCCAGCGCCGTGATGATGGGCGAGGCCTCGGTCTGGCCGTAGCCCTGCGTGAACTGAACGGTTGGCATTTGCCGCATGGCTTCGACCAGAACCGCTTCCGGCATCGGTGACGCACCATAAAGGAGGCGCCGCACGCTGGAAATGTCGTGTGTTGCGATCTTGCCCGACGACACCAGCAGATTGACCATGGTCGGCACTAGCAGCACGTGCGTCACACGCTCGCGCTGTATGGTGTTCAGCACCGCATCAACATCAAAGCGCGCCACGGCACAATGGGTGGCACCAACCATGGTAATAGCGAAGGTGCTTGCCATGTCGGCGAGGTGAAACATCGGCCCGGCATGCAGGTAGACGGAAGCGTCATCGTAGCCCATCACCGGCACAACATTCAGCGCGTTGTAGATCAGGTTGTCATGGGAGAGCATGACGCCCTTGGATTTCCCGGTTGTACCGCCGGTATAGAACAACCCCGCCAGGCGGTCACCGCCAGCGTTCGCGTCCGGCACTGGCGCATGCGCCACAATCAGCGCTTCATAATCCAGACATCCTTCCGGCGCTGCACCATCCCCCATGTAGACGATATGCCGCACCGTGGTCAGCAGCGGGCGCAGCGTCGGCAACAGGGCCGCAAAGGTGTCATCCACCAGCAGGATGCGGCTAACGGAATCCTCAAGTGTGTACGCAATTTCAAGTGCGGCAAGACGTATGTTGACCGGATTGGCCGCCGCGCCCGCCCAGGCAACGGCGTAGAAATATTCGACATAGCGATCGCTATTGAGGGACAGGATGGCGATGCGGTCATCATCCGCCACCCCCAGCGCACGGAAGGCCCCCGCCAGCCGGGCGATGCGCTGCTCGAATTGCCTCCATGTCTGACGCCGCGTACCGAAAATAGTGGCGGTCTTGTTGCTGCTGGTCTGAACCGCGCGTCGGAGTGTCTGGGTGATATACATGTTCTGGAATCCAGCTTTTTAAATGCAGATTTTTTCATACCGGTTTTTCGCAGCGTATGCCAGAAAAATTCCAGGCGTCCTTACTTCAGCAGGCTTGAAAGCTTGGTCAGCCCATGGGAAATCCCTGCGGTCAGTACCTTGCCGACGATTGTTCTCACAATCGGCGGTGCATCAAAAGTAATCATCCATTCAACCTCGGTGCCTGCAGCGTTTTTTGTGAAATCCACACGCCCACTGTGGTTGCGGAGCGGTGCTCCGCCCTTGGTAATCCGGTAGTCAATGAAACTATTTTTCCCAACCGAGGTCACGGTTTCCTCGGTGACCAGGGGCCAGAACCCGAGCGCCCTGACCGAACCGACGCCATTCACATCGCCCTCGCCGTCACGAACGCGCCGTACCGGCACACCCAGAACCTTGCCGAGACGGTTGTGGTCAGAAAGCGCCCCGAACACGGAATCAACCGGTGCACTGAACTGATGCCGTACCGAGATGGTTTGCTTTGCCATGATGCTGTTTTTCCTTCTTTCTGAATGGGCGGCTGAACGAATTCAGGCAGGCTTCTTCACCGTACTGAACTGATAATTATCCATTGGCAAGTGTTTTGCGCGCCAGAGCATTTCCACTGATGTTGAGGGCCGCAGCATAGGTGCATCACCATGTTTATCAAAGTAGTAGCTGTTGGACAAGGAGCAATTGTGGTTCAGGAAAACCGTGTTTTGCTGGCGCCGCTGGATGTCTGCAAAGTAGCGGTCATGCACATCCTGACGAACTTCAACACATGTTGCTTTGCGCTTGAGGCCTTCTTTAATACAGCGCACCGCATGAATCGCATTGCCTTCCGCCATCTTGAAGTAAGACGTTCCGATCAAGGCATAGGGGCCGAGCATGACGTAGAAGTTGGGAAAGCCCGGCACGGTAAGCCCCTCATACGCCTGGTAACGGTTGTCTTCCCAGAAGGTTCCAATCTCCTGGCCTTTGCGGCCGACAACATCATAGGAGGGAAGATTTCCCTTCTCGAATACCCGGTAGCCAGTTGCCAGGATCAGGACATCGATTTTGTGTTCAACCCCGTCACGGGTCTTGATCCCCTTTTCGGTAATCCGCTCAATGGGGTCTGTGATCAGCTCAGTATTCTCGCGGGCAAAAGTCCGGAAGTACTCGTTTGAAAAGGAAGGACGTTTGCAGCCAAACCCGTATTTTGGCGTGAGTTTCTCCCAAAGATCAGGCCGGCCGGGCAACTGCTCTTTCATGTTGTTGATGCCCGCCTCTTCATACTTGCGCACAATCCACGGCGCCTGGCGGTAGTAGATGGTGGAAATAACCATCACCGATTCGCTCACTATATCGGTGCCCGCCCGCACCGCACGCTGTACTCCTGGCAACAGACGAAACGCGCTTTTCAACCAGCCCGGCAGTGCGTAATCCGGTTTTTTCAGCAGCCATATCGGTGTGCGCTGATAGACATCAAGCCGCTTCACCAACGGAGCAATTTTGGGCACGAGCTGCACGGCGGTAGCGCCCGTACCAATCACGGCATCACGCTTGCCCTTGAGGTCCACGCTGTCATCCCAGTGCCCGGTATGAATGATCTTGCCCTTGAAATCACCAATTCCCTCAATATCAGGCATTTTCGGGGAGATCAGGCCGCCGGTCGCAGACACCAGATGACGCGCGGTGATGGCATCGCCACCATCGATTTCAATGCGCCAGCAGTGATTCTGTTCGTCGAATTCGGCACGACTGACGCTGACCCCAAACCGGATATGAGGATAAATGCCGTACTTGGCGGCCACCCGTTCTGTGTAGCTCTGCAACTCATTGCCGGGGGCGAACACACTCGACCAGTTCGGGTTTTGCTCAAAGGAATACGAGTAGGTGAACGAGGTAATATCGACAGCAATGCCCGGATAGCGGTTGTCTCTCCAGGTGCCGCCGACCTGCCCGGCGCGTTCGAGAATGATGAAGGACTCAATGCCCTGCTCCTTCAGGCGAATGGCGATTCCCAAACCGGAAATGCCGGCACCAACAATGACGACTTCATGATCCGGGTTTATGGTCTGCGCACGTTGTACTTCGATCTGCTCAGGTTTTGTGACGGCAATATTCATGCTGATCTCTCCAGATTTATGCTGTGCCTGTATTTTTACTGTCAATCAACTGCATCAATCTACAAGGGCCTTGCTTGCGCTTTTATTTTCAGGCGAACGGAGACGTTTGCCGCGATTTTTTGGCCGCCCGTCACCCACATGCCTTTCAACAAAGTTCACCAGGACATGCATGTCCTGCCTGGCCTCGGGAAGCAGCAGGTGGAAAACCGGCCAGATATGCGGCATGTCCGGGCGCGACAGCAACTCCACCGTCACCCCGGCCTGACGGGCGCCATGGACAACGCGGTAAGCATCGTCGCGCAAGCACTCCTCCTCGCTCACCGTTACCAGCAAAGGCGGCAAACCAGAGAAATCCCCCCGACAGGGAGAGGCATAGGGATGCGTGGGATCCGCCCCGGCCAGATAAATGTCGACCGCCCTGTCTATCATCGACTTTGACAGCATGGAGTCGCTGGCACTGTTGGCCGACAGTGCCGGCAACGTACCGGTTGCATCCGTACCGGGCGACAAGGTCAGCGCACACACCGGCATGGGCAGGTTTTCAAGCTTGGCACGCAACAGCGTGACCAGGGTCAGGTTGCCGCCCGCAGAATCACCCGCCATCACCAGGGGCTCATTGTCCTGCAAGTCCGCCGACAACTGCCGGTAGACCTGAAACGCATCATCCGGCGCCGCCGGATAAGGATGCTCCGGGGCCAGGCGGTAATCCGGCAGAAAAATCCGGGCATGCAGCCGCTTTGCGAGTTCACCGCAGAAGGTGTGATAGGTCGCCAGTTTGCCACCAATGAATGCACCCCCATGCAAATAGAGCATGGTCATGCGTGGATCAGCCACCTCCAGCCACTCACCAGGAACCCCGGCAACGCTTTCCTGCCGTACCCGGACACCGGATGGCAAGGGACTGGGAAACAGCTTGGTATCCATGGCGCTGCGCAGATGGCGAACCAGCTTTGCGTTTGATGTCAGCTCACGCTTCACCCGCATGCGCAAGAAAAACTTCAGCATGTTGGCCTGAATGGATGCCATATCGTGTCATTCCGTCATTGAAATGTGAATGTGGATGTCGTGCTTGAGAGTGGCTTGCCGTGCATCCGTCAGGGAGCAACGAGCCGATAGGCCTCGCCCAGACTACGCGCATACAAACGCGGAGCGACGCGCTTGAACATCCACGCAATACGCCCGTCAATTTGCGGCAACATATACATCTGCCCCTTGTCGAGCGCGTCCAGCGTTTTGCGTGCCACCGCATCGCTGTCAATCAGAGCAAATTTTGTCATCGCCGTTTTGGCAAACTCGGAGCGATAGGCTGGCAGATGACCATCGTTGACAATATTGGTCGGTACCACCGTCGGGCACAGCACGGTGACCTTGACGCCCGTCCCCGTCAACTCAGCCGACAAGGTCTCCGACAAGGCCATCACGCCCGCCTTGGTCACGTTATAGGCACTCATTTCCGGTGCCGCCGCAAAACCCGCTGCCGACGCCACGTTGATGATTCCACCATAGCCCAGCGCTTTCAGTTTGGGCGCAAAAAAATGGCAGCCGTGAATCACGCCCCAGAGATTGACATTGACGCACCAGTGCCACTCTTCCAGCGATACCTCCCCGATCTGGCCGCCAAGGCCAACACCTGCATTATTCACGACCAGCGTGACAGGGCGACCAAGCAAGCCTTCGGCCTTGTCCGCCAGCGCAGCCATCTGCTCGGCATTGCCGACATCGCAGGCATAGGCAACCGCGTGCGTGTTCAGGCTACGCAGCATAGCAGCGGTTTCCTCGGCACGATCCATGCGGATGTCCACACACAAAACGGCACCGCCACGGCGACCGATTTCATAGGCAAAGCTGCGACCAATACCACTGCCCGCGCCGGTAACAACCGCTGCCGCCCCTTGCGAGAGCTTCTGGGTTTTCTTCTTCATGGGAATTATTCCTTGTGGTTACGCTGCTTGTACAACCGCTTTCAGTTTCCCTTTGCTCGGGGCATTCTTTTTCAGTTTCCAGTCGAGCAGGGCCTGATACGCCTTGTGCGGATCCCCGGTCTTCTCGTAGTTACGCTTCCAGACATGGATGACTTCCCGGTTGTCATCATCCCAGGGATGGAAGTCCGGCATGAAGTAGGGCAGATAATGAGCCGTAAAAATGCGCGCCAGAATGCCGGGATTGCCAAACAGGATATTGCTCATCCTCAGGGCCGAGCGCCAGTTGGTCAGCTGCTTGTCCTTGTAGAGCAAATAGGCCTGATTCCCGACCATGAGCGGCAGCCCGAGGACCGTCCCCACTGCCATGCCTCCCACCCGTCTTAAATATCCGCCGATACCGCCGCCGCTGGCGCCAACATACACATCAAAACTAACGCCCTTGTGCTCTGTTTCCTCGACGAAGTGCCAATACAACATCGCCCTGAGCTCGGGATCAGACTCGTTAAAGAGTTCCGGGTTTTCCAGCATGACCGACGATATGACGGCGGTAAAATGCTCAAACGCGGCCGCCACGGAGCTCTGCATATCGACACTCAGCCTATCCTGCAAGCCGGCTCTGATCCTGCTGAAAACAGCCGCCACCTTATCAATCGGTACGCCTTGAGCAACACAAGCATTGTTCATTTCATCATGCTCGCGCGCGTGAATGCGCTCCTGGCGGCAGAAATTGATCGCCGCCTGGCGCACCTCTGGATCGTGCAGATTATCGAGCTGCACCCGGGCTGAATTCATGACCCAGCGCTCACCCTCCGGAACCGCCGCCAGAATGGCGTTCATCCAGTGCGTGGTCCACGGGTCACCGTTAAACCAGTGGCGCGCCACCGTGTCCGTGTTCATTTTAAAATGAATGTCACGGGGTACCACTTCTTCGTATCCGATCTCTCTGCTCGCAATAGCCATGATTCGTCTCCTAGTCTTGTTTATCCCACTGCTTCGGAGCCTGATGATC
>JAUXNL010000315.1 GCA_030684415.1 Moraxellaceae bacterium
GTATCGCGGCCTGAAAACCACGTATTACCTCCGTGCCATTGGTGCAACGGCGGCGGAGAAATCAACGATTTCCGATGGTGCCCTGAATGCGGTGAAAGCCACCGTGACGGAGCTGGTGGAAGCCGCCCCGACAGCCGCGCCCGTGCCATTGGCCTGCAGCATCGACAATCCCGACTGCGAGGCTTGCCAATAAGCCGTGATGGACGCCGCGCGTGCTTAACCGGCCAAGGATGGCCGGGGCGCGAATCAATCACGCAAGCGTGATTGATTCAGCGTGTAGCGATTCCGGACAGGTGTCGGAATCGCGAGCTGAAAAAGTCGTGTCGCCGGTTGACCGGCACATGACCCGATACGCGCGTCGCCCAGCCTCGCCAACTGGCAAGACTGGGCGACGGTGGCCACGTAAAGTGCCGGCTGCAGTCATGTAAGAGATGTGCAAAAAAATGCAGGGCGCATTAGCCCTCAGGGCGTAACCCGCCCCGGAAGAAACCAAAAAAGAAACGCGGCATTTGTCAGCCGGCTGTTCACTGCAAGGAAACTGGCAGGAACGTATGCTCGGTGCGACACGCGAACCAGAAACTGTGAGGAAGAGAGATGATCTCCTGGGATGAATTCGATGCGGACGAGAACAGCGCTGGCAAAACACCGGCTGCGCCGGCAGGAGTTGCGCAAGCACCTGCGCGCGCAGCAGCTCCGTCGGCACCAGCAATGGCACCTGCTGCGCCAGTTGCAGTTGCCCCTGCCACTGCTGCCGCCACTCTGGCCGGCAACACCGGGCCCGTCGCCCACCCGGCCGCCGTCATCGCCGGCGCCCTGAACCAGTTGCGCGCTGAAGAAGCCCTCGACGCCGAAGACGTCAAGGCACGCGCCGCCGCTGCGCTCACCAAACTGGATGTTGCCCCCGGCCTCGAAGAGCTGGAAATGGGCGCGGCCCGCGTGCAGGTCGATGACAAGCGCATGATCAATTGCCGCGCCGACCTCAACCAGCTCGTGCCGTTCAAGTACGAATGGGCCTGGCAGAAATACCTCGATGGCTGCGCCAACCACTGGATGCCGCAGGAAGTGAACATGACCAAGGACGTGTCCATGTGGAAGTCTGGCGATGGCCAGCTCTCCGACGACGAACGCCGCATCGTCATGCGCAGTCTCGGCTTTTTCTCCACCGCCGATTCGCTGGTGGCGAACAACCTCGTGCTCGCCATCTACCGCCTGATCACCAACCCTGAATGTCGCCAGTACATCCTGCGTCAGAGCTTCGAAGAAGCCATCCACACGCACGCCTACCAGTACTGCATTGAATCGCTGGGCCTCGATGGTGGCGAAGTCTTCAACATGTACCGCGAAGTGCAGAGCGTCGCCCGCAAGGCCGCCTGGGGCCTCAAGTACACCCAGTCGCTAGGTGACCCCACCTTCACCACCGGCACCACCGAAACCGATCAGGAACTGCTGCGTAACCTGATTGCGTTCTACTGCGTGCTCGAAGGCATCTTCTTCTATTGCGGGTTCACCCAGATTCTTTCCATGGGTCGCCGCAACAAGATGACCGGCGTTGCCGAGCAGTTCCAGTACATCCTGCGCGACGAGTCCATGCACGTGAACTTCGGCATCGACGTGATCAACCAGATCAAGATCGAGAATCCGCATTTGTGGACGGCGGCTTTCCAGCAGGAAGCCATCCAGATGATTCTGGAAGGCACACAACTGGAAATCGAATACGCCCGCGACACCATGCCACGTGGGGTGCTCGGCATGAACGCCGCGATGATGGAAGAGTACCTCCAGTTCATTGCCAACCGTCGCCTGGCCCAGCTCGGCCTGCCGGAGCAGTTCCCCGGCGTGAAGAATCCTTTCCCGTGGATGTCTGAAATCATGGACCTGCGCAAAGAAAAGAATTTCTTCGAAACCCGCGTCACCGAGTACCAGACTGGCGGCGCCCTGAGCTGGTAAGCCACTAAAAAAGGGCCTTCGGGCCCTTTTTTATGGCGCTCGGATTCGCCAACTGCCATCACTGATTCATACGGCAAAACCCGACTGAGAATGCCCGGAAAGCCGGTTTGCATTTTTGACCAGCTCCTGGCTCCTCCTAACAGTTTGCTGAAAAACGCCCATCCGGGCTTTTTCAGCCCGCGACTCCGGCACATGTCCGGAATCGCTCCACGCTGCATCAATCACTCAAGAGTGATTGATGCACGACCCGGCCATCCTTGGCCGGGAAACAGCTTGCTGAAAAGCATTTTTCAGCAAGCGGCTAAGAGCGCGCTACTCGCCCCGGGCAACACGTGGCAGGTGCAGGCAACTGATGGTTCTTCCGCCGACCACTCGGGATGTATCCACAGGGCTTATCCCGAAAATGACCAACGCTCGCGCACGGCATACCAGCATGTATTCAAGTCATGACTGACCAGCGACGTTGTATGCTTTTCCCACAGTTGCCATGATTCCGGCCTGAATCGCTGCCCCCTCTTCCAAGGACGTCCATGCCCCGCCTGCTTCCCGAAAAATTCCGCCTGCTCGGCTGGATCAGCATCCTGCTGCTGACGGGCTTCTTCTTTACCATTCTGGCGAGTTACCTGAGCTCGCGCAGCTATGTCCGCCACAGCATTGCCGAAAGCGCCCTGCCGCTGACCAGCGACAACATTTACTCGGAAATCCAGAAAGACATTCTGCGGCCCATTTTCATCTCGTCGCTGATGGCGCAGGACACGTTCGTGCGCGACTGGCTGCTCGCCGGCGAGCAGGACAGCGACCGTATCGTGCGTTACCTGAAGGAAGTCAAAACCCAGTATGGAATGGTTTCCAGCAGCCTCGTGTCAGAAAAAACCCTGAACTATTACTACGGCGAGGGCATCCTGAAACAGGTGAACGAAGGCGAGCACCGCGACACCTGGTATTTCCGGGTGCGTAACATGAAAGAGCCTTACGAAATCAACATCGACATCGACATGGCGAACAACGACGCCATGACCATCTTCATCAATTACCGTGTGCTGGATTACGCGGGCCGCTTTATCGGTAGCACCGGCGTTGGCGTCACGCTGGACACGATGGGCGATCTTATCGACAGCTATGAAGAACGTTTCCGCCGCGTCATCTATTTCACCGATGGTGAGGGCCGGATCATGCTCTCTGGTGGCGCCATGCGTGCCAGCCGCAGCCGCCTGCATGACATGCCCGGCATTTCCGCACTGACCGGCCTCATCCTCAACCGCAACGTCCGCCCGACGCAGCTCAGCTATGAGGCGGATAACGGCCGTGTGCTGGTGAATTCACGCTTTATCCCGGAGCTGGGCTGGTATCTGGTGGTGGAACAGAACGAAGCGGGCGAGCTGCGCCAGGCACAGCAAGTGCTGCTCATCAATGTCGGCGTGGCACTGGGCATTACACTGTTCGTGCTGGCCGTGGCCTGGATTGCCGTGCGCCGCTACCAGGACCGACTGGAACGGCTGGCCAGCCACGACAGCCTGACCGGCAGCCTGAACCGGCAAGCGTTCGAGCTCGTCTTCAGCAGCTTCATGCGCGAGGCCTCGCGCTCAAAGACACCACTGTCGGCGGTGCTGTTCGACGTCGACCACTTCAAGCTCATCAACGACCGACATGGCCATCTGGCCGGTGATGATGTGCTCCGTAAGCTGGCTGAACTGGTGCGGACGAGTTTGCGCCAAAGTGATGTGGTGGCGCGTTGGGGCGGCGAAGAGTTCATGATCCTCCTGACCGACTGCAGCGAAGAAAAAGCGATGGCCCTGGCAGAAACCCTGCGCACGGTCATCGCCAATCACGAATTTGGCGATGACCGCGTGACGGTCAGCATGGGCGTATCGGCCTATCGGGACGGTGAAGATGAAACCGTCTTTTTCAGCCGGCTGGACAAGGCGATGTACGCCGCCAAGGCCGGCGGACGCAATCAGGTCTGTCGGGGCGAAGCCTTGACTCCAGACCTGAGTGAGCAATGAGGGCGTTGTCGCTCAAGCCACACCGGGACTCACCGTGAAGGCCACGCACGCAGGCTCCGGCTTTGAATCTCTTCAGGCGTGGCCGGAGACGCTCTGGGGAGGCCTTGGATAACCTCGCTCACCCCCGGCCTGCCGAAAAAACACTCGAACCAAAGGGCTCGGCAAGCTCGGGCGGAACGGTTTTGGGTTATTCAGAAGACGGCCAAGAACACTGGAGCCAGTTGAAACAGCTTTTCAGCAAGCCCCCTGTTGGGGAACCGCTGAAAGCCCGACCGGTCGCACAACGCAGGGCTCATCAGTGCCTGGGCCTTTTGCGGAGGGACGCAAATGAAGTCATTCAGCGGCTCTCCTGCTCTCAACTAGCTCTCAATTAGGTCTCAAAGCACTCAGGGACGAGCAACCGCCACCGAACGCCTGGCCGCTTCCCAACCCAGCATGTCGCCCTCAAGATGCAAGACACGACTGAAGCCAGCGGCCTCCAGCGTCTTGATGGCAAGCTCACTGCGCCGGCCACTGCGGCAATACACCACTACCTGACGATCCTTCCAGGACTTGAGCTGTGGATGTGCCGCCGATACATCCGGTAGCGGCACATTGATGGCACCGGGAACATGGCCCGCCGCAAACTCCTCGGCACTGCGCACATCCAGCACAAGCAGATCAGCCTGCGCGGCCTGCTGCTGCAAAAGCGCCTCGGCGGAGACGGGTGTAGCGGCCTGCGCCGGCAAGCCCAGCACAGCCAGCATCATGAGGACATAGCGCATCAGAGATCTCCGGCAGCGGGCGGTGCCGGGTTGGCACTGCGCTCAAGGTCGTAAAATCGTACCAGCAAGATGGCCACCACTTGCGTACAGAGCATGGCGGCGATATCCAGAAGGCTGGCAAGGACCCAGCGCAAACCGGCTTCTTCCCCGGCCAGCCCTCGTTCCAGGCCTGCAAAGCCACTCAGCACCAGCAACAAGCCCGACAGCATCACTCCCATGCTACCGGCCAACATCCAGGCGCCGGGGCGAAATCGGGCCCAGGCACGGCGCAGGGCCTCAAGACCAGACGGATGCTCCGCCACCACCAGCACATAGGCTGGCATGAAAACGCCGATGAGCCAGACCCCAGGCACAATCAGCAGCATCAGTCCGCCAAAAACGGCAATCCCGGTCAGTATCTGCACCACAAAGAGCCCCGGCACACGCGGCAAGGCCTGCTGCCAAAGTGCAGATCGTGAGACCGGCCCGGCATCCGGCTGCAATTGGTGCAGGCAATACAGTATGGTCAGGGTGTTGGCGAGAATGCCACCGAAGAGCTGCAAGCCCAGCGCAAGACCATCGGCCGCGGCTTTTTCGATGTCGCCGCCATGCAACACATGAAAGCGGTGATTCTGGAAAATGCTCAGCGGCACCAGCACCGGCCCCAACAACAGCAACAACGCCAGCCAGTGCTGACGGAAGAAATAGAGGGCTTCTGTCACCCGATTCAGCATGCGCACTCCAAATTGACAGAACAGGCACGGACTTAGCACCATTGCAGCCCTGCGGGGTGGGAGTGTCGGCTGGTCCCGCCCCCCCATGCAAGCGCAAAGGCAACTGCTCGGGACTTCTCCCCAGCACCACTCATGACAACACACAAGAACAGGAGCGCTGGATGGACAAGCAACAAGGGATACTCGCCGCCGTTGGTGGCGTGATCGTGCTCGCCGCTGCCGCATTCTGGTGGAGTACGCAGGGCACGGAAGAGCCCAGCCCGGCCGCGGCCCCCGTAAAGGTGGCTCCCATGGCCGCCACCGTATCCACTCCGCTTGGAAACGGGGTCGGCGCCGCCACGGCCGCGCCATCACCCGAAACAGATGCCATCGCCCTGAGTGAGGAGCCTATCGACCAGTTCCAGAAAGAAAATGAAGAGCTGGCCTCGCGTGCGGCCGACCTTGAAGAACAAGTGAAAGACGGCAGCCTGCTGCTGGCACTCAAGGAAAAGCAGTTGCGCGAACTAGAGGCTGAACTCAAGGCGCTTGAAGCCGCCAACAAATCCGCCAAGGCAAAGGCCCCCTGACAGCTTGCTGAAAAACGCTTTTGAGCCCGCGGTTTCCCAAGCAGGGAGGCCGGGTCGCGAATCCATCACCCTTGAGTGATTGATTCAGCATGAAGCGATTCCGGACATGTGCCGGAATCGCGGGCTGAAAAAGCCCGGGATGGGCGTTATTCAGCAAGCGACTAAAGAACGCTGAGTAACACCATCCTTTCTGCGCCTGTAGAAAGGCAAGCACATGGACGTGATGACCTTGCTCAGCAACGTTTGCCCTACAGCGCAAAGAAGGAACGCTTCTTCTTGCTGATATACACCGGCCATACATTGACCATGCGCTGACCGACCACCGCCACATGTCGCCAAGCCGCATCAATGGCAACCGGTCGGCAGAAGAGCCCGCATTGGGCACCTGCAGCTTCCACCAAAAACAGCCGCACCTGCCCACGCACCACAAGAACGCATGCCGCACCACAAAGTCCCGTGACAACGCCAGAACAACCGCACGCATCCATCAGCCGCTGGAAAGACCTGGGCGGCATGCGCTGCGATTGCACACGAACAAGGCATTTGCCCGCCCGCAGTGCAGCCACAGCCAGCATCTCGCACTTTTTGGAGGCATGATTTTTCTTCGCCGATTTCTTTCTTTGCAGGGATCACCACTAGCGACACTGTCGCCACAAGGCTCTGACTGGTACGGGTGCATTTCTGGCACAAGGCTTGCTCTCGCTGCTGGCTGACACGAACAAATTTGTACGTTCGTCCCGTTTGCCAATTTTCGCAGGAGATTTCATGCACCCCTTCGCCCTACGTTGTGCCGTCATCACGGCGATGGCACTGCCAGGAGGCGCATTGGCCGCGGAGACGGCCCCGGACATCACCGAGGTGGTGCTGAATCTGAATACCGTGTGGCTGATGGTGGCTGCTGCACTGGTATTTCTGATGCAGGCGGGTTTTGCCCTGCTCGAAGGCGGCATGGCGCGCAGTAAAAATGCCGTCAACGTCATCATGAAAAACAACATGGATGTCTGCGTCGGGGGGCTGATTTTCTGGGTGCTCGGATTCGGCCTCATGTTTGGCGCCAACCCGTCGGGCTGGTTCGGCACCGACTGGTTCATGCCCAGCACAGGCGAAGCGTGGGACTGGAGCTTCATCCTCTTCCAGATGATGTTCGCCGCCACGGCTTGCACCATTGCCTCTGGTGCCATGGCAGAACGCGTGCGCTACAACACTTACCTGATTGGTGCCTGCCTCATCACCGGCGTGATCTATCCGGTGTTCGGCGCCTGGGCCTGGGGCGGTTATGCCGACGGCACCGGCTGGCTCAAAGCCATGGGCTTTATCGACTTTGCCGGCTCGACCGTGGTCCATTCCATCGGCGGCTGGTGTGCCCTCGCCGGCATTATCGTGCTGGGCCCACGCCTCGGCCGCTTCGGCAAGAAAGGCGAGTCGCGCCAGATTCCCGGCCACAATCTCGGACTGGTCGCACTCGGCGGCTTCATTCTCTGGTTCGGCTGGTTCGGCTTCAACGGCGGCTCCACCACCACGGGCGATGCGAGCATCGGCAAAATCATCCTGAACACGCATCTGGCGGCCTGCGCCGGCGCGGTTGCCTCCGCCCTGTTCAGTTGGTCAATCGGCAAGCCGGTCCTGCTCACCAACACCGTGAATGGATCGCTGGGTGGCCTGGTTGGTATCACCGCTGGCTGCGCCACCATGGACCCTCAGTTTGCCGTGCTGACCGGGCTCATCGCCGGCGTGATCACCATGGTCGGGCCGATGCTGATCAGCAGCGCCGGACTGGATGATGTGGTCGACGCCGTCTCGGTACACGGCTTCTGCGGCGCCTGGGGCACGCTCGCCGCAGGTCTGTTCTTCGCCGGCGACCTGTTCGACAGCACTCGCATCATGGTGCAGACCATCGGTATTGCCGCCGGACTGATCTGGGGCTTTGGCACCGCACTGGTGATGTATCTCGTGATTGATCTGCTCTTCGGGATGCGCGCCAGCCCGCTGCATGAGCAACGCGGCCTCGATTTCACCGAGCATGCCGAAATCGGCTACCCCGAGTTCCAGCAGAACAAGATTTTCAATCCGGACGCTGTGGACACCCGCAGCTAAGAGGCCCGCCATGAGCAACAAAACGCCCGGGCCCGGCCTGCTGCTGCCGGACGATCCGCCTGATACGGAGAAAACCACCGCCATGGTGATTGCACAAAAGAAAGTCGCGATAGAAAGCGCGTTAAGTGCTTACCTGCCACAGGACAGCATCGGCAATGTCGTGCGCATCTGGGAGGAAAAATATGCCCTGCAACCGACGTTTGCCCTGCAGCGCTTTCTGAACGAGTTCTGCAACAACGAAACCCTCAGGTCACAACGCTCGCAAATCCTGCAAAGCCTGATCCGCGCACTCTCCGGCGCCGACGGTCGGCCACTTGAAGGTGGCACGTCCAGCGCCATTGCGGCCATGGCCGCCAGCGTGGCCACACCAGCGGCTGTCAATAATGCAGCGGTGCAGTGCTGCACGCGCCTGATCGAAAGCGTGTTTTCGCGCACGCCGGGCGACATGCACGTCAAGATGCGGCTTTACCTGATTGGCAACCTGCCCGGCATGAAACTGCCACCGGCCTCTGTCCGCGCCCTGCAGGCCTGGCTATCGCAGCAGTACCGCATTCCGGCCGACATCAGCATCGAAGACAAAGCCCTGCGCCATCTGGTGAATCTGGCCTACATCTCGCTCTGCGAATTCCTCGGGCCTGTAAAAGCCGACCAGTTGCTGCACGAGGCAGTGGTGCTGACCGAAAGTGCGGTGCCGGATTACCCGGTGCGCAATCTCCTCTGACGGCACGCAACGTCTTTTCCAGCACGCCGCTCAACAACGGCGAAGCCGGCGCTTGAAGGCGACGGCTTCGTTCGGCTGACGTTGAGGGCTGCCTCGCCTTGTGCGGGGGAAAAGCCGTGCTGAGAAATCCACCGCCTGCACCACACCGTCGGGGAGGTTCTGAATACTCGGGCCGCCCTTCGACACACCCGGGAGGGCCTTGGCAAAGGACTCAGGGTCGAATGGACTTCGCCTCGTTAGCCTTATGCATCGCAGGCCCGGAGGATCGGCGACAGCCGTCCTGCCCCTCTCAGCTCAGGCATCTGGCCAGCAAGCTCACTCCATCTGCAGTGCAGATGCGACCCAAATGCACTGACAGCCGGACGCGCTGCAGCCCGAGTATTTTTTCAGCGCCGGGCATATGCGACACTGCGGCCTCGTCTCGGCAGCCATCGCTCCCCTCTACTGCTCCGGAACAAGGAACTCCCGCGCCATGAATGCCGCCCTGGCCAGCTTCACTGCCATCGCCCTCTACCTGTTGGCCTGCGTCCTGCTCGGCCGTCAACTCGCCCGCCGCGAAGCCCCCCGCACTCCGGTCATCCTGGGCTTGGGCGGCGCCGCGCTGCCGCTGCATCTGGTCGCGGTGCATGCGCAAATCTATCAA
>JAUXNL010000331.1 GCA_030684415.1 Moraxellaceae bacterium
CCCCCTATTCGAACCCCGATCCGAACACCTATTCGGCCCCCAATTCGAACGCCTATTCACCCACCGATTGGGTCACCCACTGGGCCACCCATTGGACCCCCTATTAGTTCCCCAATTAGAAATAGGCTATAATTCCTTTGAAAATTTTTCCCAAAAAACTATGCCCTACGGCTACACCCCCTACCAATACGGAGCGCGAAAGTCGCGCATCTCGGAACGGATCGGTTTCGGCGTTCCACGCTCGCTCAAAAAATGGGCAATGATCCTTGCCGGAATCCTGGTCGCGGTCGTTGTGGGCCTTTACATGATGCTCGGCGACCTTCGGTTCTTCGCCAACCACATCTTCGGACTTGGGTTTTTCAGCAAGCACTATCTGGTTCTGCTCCAAAACAACTATGAGTTGCGCCCCACCGGGGGATTCATCACAGGATACGGAACCGTCGACACGTTCATGGGGGTGGTCACCAAAATGGAGTTCAAGAATTCATACGACATCATGACCACCACCTATGTCACACCGCCCAAGGCGCAGGAGGAAATGCTGAAGGACAAATGGTACCAGGGCTACTCGTTCCGAGACGCGAACTGGGAGCCCGATTTGCGAAAAAGCGTGCCAGATGTCCTAAAATTCTATGGCGACAAATTCCCGAAAGAGAATGTGGACGGCGTGATCACCGTCAATTTCAGCCTGATCGAGAATCTGGTCAGCCGATTGGGCGGAGTGGACCTGAACGGGAAAAAACTGAATGGCCGCAACCTGTTCAGCGCATTGGAATTCGAGGTGAACAACATCGACCGCCACAATGTCGAGGCGCTCGCCAACCGAAAGAATGTGCTGGGCGATTTGGCCGCGCAGCTCAAAGGAAAGGCCAAGCGCCATCCGCTGATCGCCCGCGATGTGATCAGCGAAGGGTTGTGGAACAAGGACATCGCCATTTGGCTCAAGGATGAAGGGCTCGAAAACAAGCTGATCGAAAAGGGGTGGGCCAATGTGATGGTTCTGGCCGAGCGAAGCGATTTCCTAGCGGTGAATCTGGCGAACTTGGGGGCCAAAAAGGCGGACCGCTACATGCAGAAGGAGATCAACTACTATGCCGATGTCACGGGCGACATCCCCAAAATCTCGCTCGAGGTGACCCTGCGGTATCCGGGCCACACCAACACCTACGGCGACAACTACAAGGGCTATTTGAGGGTCTATCTTCCCAAGGAGGCGAGCGTGGACAGCTCACCCGTGGGCAACGAAGAGACTGTCGAGGACCCGTTCAAGGTGGTTGGCACCCAGATCATCCTCCCCGCGGGCGGAAAAATGACCCTCTCCTATCTTTACGCCCTGCCCCGGACCGCCTTTTCGCCCGACCAGTTCAAGCTGCGCTTGGTCAAGCAGTCGGGAAGCGACACCTTCTATCAGGTGAATGTGGAGACCACCGAGGGAAAATTGGCCGAGAGCGCGCAGTTCCGAGGCCTCGAGAACCGCGCGGTTTTCAGTGGAAAGCCTCAGAACGATCTCGACCTGTCGCTGAACTGGGTCGCCGAAAAATCGCCCCCTTTCCCCATCGAGCAGGAATTCGAGGACCTGACGCATCTGCGGATCGTCTGGAACAAGCCGATCAGCCCCTCGTCGGCCGAAACCGCAGTGGCGTCCAGCCGCACCGGCCGCGACGGGGCGTAGTGGCTCGCGAGCTGGCCGGGCGACCTGTGTGCCGCCTCGCCGCTGGGGATCGCTTCGCTGAGGGCGATGGGACCGATCAGGTCTTCAATCGCCTCGCGGGTCGCGCCACCGGGACGCAACAGGATCGGAGTCCCGGTCGAAAGATCGAGCACCGTCGACTCGACACCCACGAGGCAGGGGCCGCCGTCGAGGATCATCGGGGCGCGCGTGCCGAGGGATTGGGCGACGTGCTCGGGCCGGGTCGGGCTCACTTCGCCGCTG
>JAUXNL010000343.1 GCA_030684415.1 Moraxellaceae bacterium
ACCCCCCAGGTCTTAAGGCCACTTCGGAAATAACTACAGGAATCACATAGAGTAAGTTCTTGTGTTGATTCAGTTTGCGTATTTATGACGGACCTAGCGATCCCCCCACTCAATGCAGCGGCTCCACAATCCGGGGCCCTATCACGTACAGGTCCCGGCCAGTGCCATTGCCGATGAGCCAAGCAATGCCATCAAATTCAGCAGGCTCCCATCGGCATCCAGCCCGGCATTTGACCCAGTTGAAACCTTCTGGGACCTCGATAACTTTTCGCATGGTACGCCCTCGCCGCCATCTCCAAGGGTATAGCAGAGGCGGGGTGGAGCTGCCGAAAATTTCCTCGGAGACCCGCCGCCATCGGCGCAGCCCATGAGGCATATGGGGCCTAGCCCGGCGTCGGGAGCGTCGAGGCGTCGGGTGGCCCCGGAAGTTTTCGGTTGGTGCCAGGTGCGAGGTCAGCTGAATCTGGAGATTGCCATCAGGTAACTCTGCTCCAGTGTCTGTGAATGCGCCTTTAAAATCTGGTACTTTTGCTTCGCGTCCTTGATCAGCAAGGTATCCAACCTTTTGCCCTCGGGCGCGTAAGCCAAGTTAGCAAGTATTTCATATGCGATTGAGCCGGTAGGTGCATTGCAAAAATACTGGTGGGTTTCTGCGTCAAGTGTATCAGGGCCGATGCTGAGCGCAGGCTCGTCTTCATTTCCGAATGAAAATTTTCTGTATGAACCTATCTCGCTATCGAAGGTCCATGTCGGTCTACCAAGCCTTTCGTTGTGTCGGTCCAGATCACATTGGTATTTGTCTTGTTCGCGATCATTAGAGGGGCTTAGAAGAAAATCAATAAACTCAGTGCTTGATGGTGTAATCCCATTGTTTGGATGAAGCCCTCTAAACGAGCCGCTATTTTGTGTCGGGACTAATTCAGAATCAGAATTGGAGTAAGTTGCAGAATCAAAGTAATCGTCAAAAAAAAGCCGGTATTTATTTTCGCCGACTTTCTTTGCCAGACAAACCGTTGCATGTTCATCAGAGGTAAAGACCTCAACAATCTCACCCCAAAAATCATGGATGTAATCGGACATATTGTCGTAGAGCGTTTGACTATTTAGGATTGATCTAAGCAGAAAGCAAGGCTGCCAGTTGTCGTTCTGCTCATCATAGCGAAGTTCAAGATCTAGAGTTCGCTTGATCTGGTATTCAACAGGATCGGAATCCTTTTCAATCCATAAATGGCTGTCAATTAAGCGGGATACTATATCCCCCTTATCGTCATTTTTTTCTTCCGCCTCGATCTTGAGGATTTCAGACAGTTTTTCTCTGATACGTGAGACTGCTGGGGGATCTGTTTCGGCAATCTCAATTTCCATGTAACGGGTCGCATACATTCTTGTTCGCGTGGTGCCAATACGCACGCACGGGGCCAAGCAGTTATGCACTCTGCCATCTACCGATAGCGTTCCGATCCGGATATCGGACTCTTGTATTGCGTCAGAGTATGCATGACCGACCTCATCCAAGGTACCTGTCGGGCCCACTGCCAGAACTGGGTGATTCTTGGTCCACGAGTACATCCAGTCCAGATCAACTTCTCGGGAAACTTTGCTGCAAAGTTGGTTCAATCGCAAATTGATTTCCTCGCGGTACTCTCTGTCTAGCCTGCTCTTATGATTTTCCCTGCCATCTTCGTCGATACCTTCAATTAGACGTTGAATGGCTGCCGTTTGTTTGTCCTTTGGATTTACGTTATCTGATGTGACTAAATACTTGGCCATCGCAAGGGCTAGATCTCTGTATTTGGCCGATTTGGCACAAAGTCCTTCTGCAACCAGTTCTTCAGATGGCAGATGGATGAGTGTTTTGCGCTTCTTGTAGGCGCTTGGCCCAGCATCCTTGCCAAATGCATCGATAAACAGCTTGTTGAGGCTTAATTTGCTTTCATTCTTTTTGCACCTTTCGTACATGCTGCCTAGGTTGCTAGCGAAAATGGCTCGGTACGAAAGACTAAGAGTTTTGTTACCTTTGAGCGTTTTGAGGGCAGCTTGGGCTGCTGCACGTCGGCGCGCCTCAAGAGCTCGATCTTTTTTTATGCTTGGGTTCTTCCTGCTGGGTTTGCTCTGGGTTTGGTCCATGGTGTAAATCTCTCATATGGTTGTCGTGGCTTATGAGCAATTGTTTGATCGGTGCTAGTAAAACTTGCTTCTATCCATAATCGGACTTCTTGAGCGCGCCACAGTTACTATTTTGTCGTTACAGGTAACGGCATAAACGGTGCGATACTTGCTGAGCTCCTTTAGTGCGGACTTGCCAAGATCTCTGCGAATGAGGCGTCTGCTCGCCTTGGTGAGGGCACATTTCCTGCCGCCGTCCCGGCTTTTTTTACTACCCCCATAGCTTTCGATGAAGTCCACCACAAGTTCTGGAATGCTGCGGCTTTCCATTTGTTCAATTGCGTGTCGAGTCAGGTTGTTCAGGCTGTTTTGCATGGCTATCTCCTTGGGTTTTAGTGGAGGCAGCATGGCTGGAAAATAGTGATATTATTACCACTTTTAAAGGGTGTAAATCAGGGATAGATAAGATAAGAAAAGAGATATATATAAACATAATTGGGGATATTATTGTGGGTTGACGATAAGAAATATACCATAATAAAAACAATTAGATAATGTCGAGATATGGCTTTCATTAGCTACTTATTATGGCCTTATAATGTCTGATTATGTTCAAATTCACTGCGAAAATGTTTTTCCCATAGTTGATGACACTCGCCGGAAAATATCCGCTGACGACCCGACGTTATCATCGCCTACCCGTCTGGCCATGAGGTATACGGGCACTGTGGCGGTGTGGGGGAAGCGTCGATTGAGTAGAATGCCTGGTGAAGTTACCGGCATCTACCCGCCTTGCGATACCCGGCGGCGATAGCCTCCTGCTCCGTGCGCAACTCCACAACATTTCCCTCAGCAGTCTGGTCGTAGCTGGTCAACGAAGCTACATGTAAGTGCCAGTAGCGACAGAAGCGCAGGTCAATGTGCGGTCATCAAAAGCAAAAAAATAAGAGCAAAACATGCTGCTGCCTACCCTGGACGAATCCAGAGTAGGCAGCGTGGGTTGGTTTTCTTCAGTAGAGCGGCATATCTCAATCGGTGGATCCTCATCTTGAATGCCCATTTCCTTATACAGCTGGTCCACGCCTTTTATGCCTTCAAAAGATCCCTTAGCTCAATGACAGCCACAGCGATTGCCACCCCAGTTCCCGCGAAGGGAATCCAGGAAAAGGCATTACTGACAGCCTCGCGTGATGCGATTTTGATGGTGCGAGCTTTGAGCCGTGAGCCAATGCGTTGGACCGCAGCCTTCTGCCGTTCAATGGCATTGCGGCTGTTCTGAAGTGCCTCGTTCTGTATGAGGCTGAGAGATTTGATGCCTGTTGCCCCGGCTAGGATGCCGCATAGCAGGCCATTGAAGGCGGAGGAGGTAAGGGCGAGAGTGTTACTTATCAGCAGTACGATCATTATCATAAGGATGGCAAGGCGCTTAAGCCATCTGAGCATAAAGGACTCCGTAAAAGTCTGGCGTTGCAGGGGTGTGAACTTCCCCCACTACAGCAGACACTTCCGAGCAATGCTAATGCACTGGCTCCCGTATCAGAGGGCCAATCGAGTAAAAGTCATATCCACTGCCATCACCCAAGTGGCAGAACACGCCATCAAACTCAGCGGGGTACCACCGAGAATCAGGCCGGTGCTTAACCCAGTAGAATCCAGGCTTGACGATTACCTCTCCCTCATATATCTCATACCCTCCGCTCTGTCTAATAGGTCGTAGCAGGGCATAGGGGGTACTGCAGGTAAATTTGGTGGGGAGTTGCAGTTTTAGCCGACGCCATCGAGGGAGCCCAATAAAGCTCACTGACTATCTCCCAATGGTTGTTCATCCATGACATGATTTTAGATGACTCCGCGAAAATATGGTGAATTTTTTTAGCCAAAGCTATATCGCGTTTTCCGAGCGCTAAAAATGAGGCGGATTCAACTTCATCACAACGATTCGTTTAGTGTAAGAAATCGTTCCATAGTTTGAACTTTAGGCTGATGTCTTCCCCCTCTAAAGCCATCCATCCACACGATGGATTTCTTGCATTCCGGGCCAACTGAAACATGAAAAGGCCTGTGGGCAGAGTAGAAATATAATCGATCGAAATTTGTATTTTTTGCTACCCACTGAGCTACAAGCAAGGAGCTACACCCTTTTACATAAAAATCTACTGCAATCCCCAAGCGAGAGCATATCCGCTTTCCGTTTTTATTGAATTCAGAACCAGAGTGTTGATCAGTATTCTGGGTGATATTGGGGAACGGCTGTTGTTTTACTAATTTAACTAAGGCTGGGGAGCTAAAGGCATAAGTTAATTTCACTTCCCCGAACTCTTCCCAGACGGGGTCGAGAATTTCCAGGCATATTTCCCGGATGGACTCATATGTTTCTAATTCTTTGGGAGTATTATCGATCTTGTAAAGCCGCCATGTATCGCTACATTCAAGAAAATCTCGATAAGAAAAGTGTATGCCGCAAGGCGATTCCGGATTTGGTAATTCCATAAGATCAAATCACTCCTGAATATACTTCCCGTAGGATAGCGTGCACCACTGCAGCGCTGAAGGGAAGCCGCTGGAACTTTAGTGATGCGTTGCCACCTTTGGTGTCACAGCTGCTCCTGCGGAGATGTTTGAATTTCACTGTATCGCAATTCTGAGACTTCTAAAACAGATCTCTTGAGAACTGGTGCTATTAGTGGCATGGCTCCTGAAACCGGCAGATATAGACAGGAATAAAGTGGTTCATTTAGTGTGAAATGGGGAACTAAAAGCGGCAGCATGCGCGGCCAAAAAGCACCTGTGATGCAAAAACAGCTTGATTAAAACATGAAGTTACAACTGGTTTAAGACGTATTGAAATTTGGGCCGGAAAAAGCTCGGTGGAACGCACTATTGAGCCAAGACCCAACTCCAGTCATAAGTAAATTCAAGGGCTTATGAGAAGTGCTGCGGGTTGAGTAACGGACAGGAGATCCGTACAAAGGCATCCCGGCTATGCGGCCTCCTTGTGTCCTGCCTCTGTCAGAGCGTAAAGCCGGGTCATGCCGGGCACCCGCTGCACAAGGCCCTCTTTCTGCAGGACCGCCATCAGGAACCAGGCAGTGTTCACGCTCTTGCCTTTGAACAAAGGCAAGGAACAGGATGAAGGTAATCTGCGTGTGTCCATTGCAGACACCATAGATGGCAGGCCTGCTGACCCACTCTTGAGAGAAGAACCCGTCCGCAATGTAGGCAGTGATCCTGTAGTGGGTCTGCCCGGCTTCATCACTGCTGATCTCATAACCGAGGACTCCAGTGCCCGTGAGACTGGTGGTTTCTGCTAACTTGCTGACTTTGATGTTGAACTCTTGAGGTTGTTCCTTTGGTGGTTTGCTGAGGGCAGGTTTGGCAGGGGGCTTGGCGAGGGTTTTCTTTGCGGGGGAATGCTTTGGATGGTTTTGTTTTGATGCTCATAGGGATACTCCATTTGGCTAGTTGAAAAGGAATTTCGGACGGGGGACACTTGCCGGGAATACTGATTCGGGCTACTGTCCGGGGAGTTGAATCAGAGGGATATGAATCTGATT
>JAUXNL010000347.1 GCA_030684415.1 Moraxellaceae bacterium
CCGGCGCGGCGCAGCTCGGCGCGGAGTTCCGTTTCGTGCCGTTGCAATTTTTCGAGAACCGCACCGGCAAACTCCGTTTCCTGCCGCAGGACCACGCCATGGATGGCGAAGACCTCGAGGAGGGCGGGTGGATGGTCACGGTCGGTGCCGGGGTGATGCAGGCGACGTCCATCGCGTATCTCTTCAAGGCCCTGCCGCTGAAAGCCTGGCTGATGTGGTGCGACAAGTTCGGCATGCCCGGCCTGCACGGCGAGACGCCGGCGGTGTTCGGCACCGAGGAGTGGAACCGGTTCCGCGATGCGCTGGCCAGCTTCTCGACCGACTGGGCGCTGGTCACCAGCCCCGGCGGCAAGGTGACGCCGATCGAGGCCAACGCGACCGGCACCTCGCCGCACAAGGAGCTGGTCGATCGGCAGGACCGCGCGATCGCCCGCCTGTGGCGCGGCGCGGATCTCGGCACGATGAGCCAGCAGGGCGCCGCCACCGGGTCGAACCCGCAGGAAAGCGAGACCGACATCCTCAACGCGGCCGACGCGCTGATCATCACTGAGACCCTGCAGCACCACGTCGATGCGTTCGTGATCCGCTACCGGTTCGGCACGGAGCCGAAGGCCTATTTCCGCCTGCAGCCGAAGGTGAAGGTCAACCAGGAGCTGCAGCTCCGGATCGACCAGGCGCTGATCGGGTGGGGTGTGCCGCGCGGGAAGAACGATCTGCTGGAGCGCTACGGACGGGCCGAGCCCGACGCGGGCGACGAACTCGCGACCGCCGCCTCACCCGGCATCAACCCGGCATCGCCCTGGAACAGCCTCGGCAACGAGACGGCGGGCGCGCTCTTCAAGGCCGAGCGCGCCGGGGAATACTCCCTCGCGATCCGCGAGGTGGTGCAGCCCTTCGCCGTCCGCCTGGCAGAGATCTATGCCCTGACCGATGCCGACGAGCAGCGGGCCGCCTTCGAGCGGTTCGCCGCCGCCTACCCGGAGCTCGCCCGCGAAGCCATCCAGCGCGTGCCCGCCGCGGCCGCCGTGCTCGAAAAGGTGATCGGTGACTCGGTCGCCGCCGGCATCGCCGAGCATGCCGCCGCCCTCAACTCACCCGCCAAATCCAGCCCATGAACCAACGCCCATTCCTTTCGATTTTTGGCCGCACCCGCCCCGTGGACCCTCAGAAGGGGGCCAGAACCGCCTCACGGCGCCATGCAAGGGGTATGCAAGGCATTCCCGCCGGCGGTCAGAACCGGGTTTTGACCCCTCTGGCCAACGTCGCGGAACCCGACCGCGTGCCGATGACAGGTCTTTCCAACGAGCTGCCGGCTG
>JAUXNL010000349.1 GCA_030684415.1 Moraxellaceae bacterium
TATCAGAAGAAGTCCGTGACGACTTTTTGCTCTATTCGATTGATTTCAACGAGGCCTCCGGCCTGCCGCCCGAGGAGCTGCGGGAGGTCTACTCGCGCGTCAACAAATACCTGGTTCCTCTCAACAGACAAGAGCTGCGGAAGGCTGATTTTCCCGGGGACTTCCTTAGGATTTCCGAGGAATTGGCTAATCTAGATATGCTCGATGACATGGGTCTTTTCAATGCCACGGCGCGACGGCGTTCGCTGGATGTTGAATACGTGAGCGAACTGCTGGCGGCTCAACTTCGGGGCATCACAGACAAGAAGAATGCAATCGACGAATGTTGTCGTGACTATGCATCTTGGCCAGAGGCTGCGTCTACCTCGGCGAGTGCTGAGTTTGAGGGAGCCATTAAGGATATCTCAAAGATCTTCGATTCGACCTACCCGATGAAGAAGACCCGCTGGAAGCAGAAAGCGGACTTCTACTCGTTCTTCATCGCTGTGTTGACTCTCAGGCGCGCCGGTCTGGAACTACCGGAAAATCTGAATCTCCTACGGCAAGACTTGACTCTGCTGGATGGTCGAATCGCTCCAACATCGGGAGCAAAGATACTCAGCAAATATGCGGTCTACTGCGTTTCCCAAGCGAACTCGGCGTCCAGCCGAAATTGGCGCATGACGTTTATTCGAGCCATCTTGCGAGGCTCTTATGCGGGCTCAATGGAAGACAGGGAGCAGCGCGACATCGTTTCGGAAATTGCTAGCGACATTCGGTTTGCGCTTGATCCGAGCTTCAACGGTGATGGATGTCCGCCCGCGGCGAGCTTCTTCTGTGGTGGATGTGGACGCCGCGATGAGGGTGAGACTAGTCTCGCTAAGTCAATTTTATACTGGCCAGCCAGCAGTACGGTGTTCCAGATATCAAACGCGATGTGGGCCCATTCAAAATGCAAGGGTACCGTGGGTGCTGCTGCCTTTATCGAGGGGACAGATATCCCTGGCGTAGTCGAAGATGATTACGATGAAGATGGTGAAGACTAGAGCGGTGGAGGTCAAGCCATGAGCCAAGTCGTACTCTTTAGAAATAAATACAGCGTTTATGCAATCGACGACCACATCACAGGCGACGACGGTCGGGTGTATATCGTTGGAGATCGCCTCGCAGCCGGTGGTAATGCAGTTGTCCATGAGTGCAACGAGAGGCTCTCTGGCGACAGCTACGCCGTCAAGTTTCAACTTGAGCTGCGAGACCGACGCCGGGAACGATTCCGGCGCGAAGTCGAATTGCTCCGTGGCTTTGACGATCCGCACATTATTCGTTTTGTGGCAACAGGCACCGTATCGGGTAACCGGACAGAGCGAGCCCGGCGTGGAAGTCGGCCAGTCGCTCCTCGGCGGTGCGAATTCGAGGAATTGCCCTTCGTCATCCTCATGAAGGCATCCGAGGATCTGGGCAAGCATGCCAAGACCCCTCAGAAAATTCCGCCCGCGACCTATCTCGCGCAGTTTTTGGGGCTTTCAAAGGCATTAGTGAAGGTCAATGAGAAGGCTCTGCATCGCGATATCAAGCCCGAAAACATTTTGGTCGTGGGAGGCGCGTGGGCTATCAGTGACTTCGGCCTATGCGATTTGCATGAAGGTGGGCCAGATCTCTCACGTGTGGATGAGAAAATAGGTCCTGCTTTGTGGATGTCGCCAGAGGCATTCAACAAGAACTTGGGGTGCCCAGATGCGATCGGCCAGACGTCAGATGTATTTCAGTTGGCTTCGGTGTTTTGGTATGCAACATGCGGTCGACATCCGACAGGTATTGTTTGTGCCTCTGATTGGCGAGGGCCTGCGGAGCTCTATCCCATCATGGAGCGGGCACTACTGCACAACAATCAGAATCGCTTTCAGACAAGTGCAGAATTCAGTGCAGCCTTGGAAGCGGCAATCATTCGTTAGTAGTATGGTTGGAGAAATGATTTTTTCGGAAAATTTGATCCGCTTTTCACGGAATGCAAGAAAGACGGCGAACCTTTATCACATAAAGCGTGGTTAAAATTTGGTTGACAACTAACGACTTCTTATTTGTGGCATATTGCACAAGAGCCATTGCCCTCATCTATGTCGTAAATATCATCTATGTCCTCGGGACAAGCTCTTACGGGTCGGAGTGGATTGACGGGAATTCGCTCGCGCATGCGCGCCCGGCGAGTCTCATATTCCGCTTTGATATTGGCCACGCGTTCAGGCTGCTCCATATCGGAGAGTGATTCGCCTTTGGACCAGGTGAAGGGCGAGCCGTGCTGTAAGGCGTCCTTTTCCAGATCTTTGGCGGCCTCATAGGCTTCGGGATGCCTCTCCCTGAGGCGCACCCATTCGATCTTCTGCTGGAAAAAGCAGAAGGTGCAGCCGCTGCGCGAGCGCCACTCGTAATACTTGGGGTAGCCGACGCCAGAGTTTTCCAGGATGTCGATCACGGCAGCTTTGTCGATGCCAAACTCCCGAAAGGGCATCTTCACGAATAGATTGGCTGCTTTTGCAGAGTAACCCTCGCGATAGTCTTCGTCAGAGCGGATGGCTACATAGGACGTGACTATGTCTCCAGCAGCAAGCCATGGCCTTACCCACTCTTCAAATGGCTTCAGTTTAAGCATGCGCGTGCACCAGCGAGTCTGCGGGCTTGGCAAGAAGTTATTGTATTGCCGCAACCAAAAGCGAAAATCTCGGCCGGGATTAAGCCGAGCTATAGGCTTGCCGAGGTAGCCTTCGAGCTTGCCAAGGAACTCATGGACTTCAGGAAGCTCCTCTCCGGTGTCAGTGAAGAAATAATCAATGTTGAGCTCAGGATGATGGTCTCGCATGTAAATGGCTAGCGCAGCGCTGTCCTTGCCCCCAGAGATACCCAGAACGTGCCGCTCAGCCATTGGTCGCCTCCTTATCATTGGATGCGAGTTTCATGCCGGCCTTTGCCAAGATGGCCAGCAGTACTTCTGTCTTTAAATCCTGACTTTCAAGCATCAAGACAACTTCGTTGGCTTTAGTCTCAACGGTCTGCCTATGACGATCCGGGATTGCGAATGAGCGTGAAATTGTCTTGGTGTCCGCACCAGCACCAATAATGACAGCGATGGCTTCGCTATGCGCTTTGCGACCCTGTACCGTTACAAATGCCTCTGCTTCGCGGAAGCGCCGGGCAAACTTGGAAAGTTCCAATATCGCTGCGTCGATATGTCGATCTACCCAATCACGCGGAGGCTTATCCACTGCCATGCTTATGAGACCTTCGACAGAAGCATGCGAGCCATCGAAGTCAGTCAGGCGTGTCGCGAAGCCATCCAGCCGGAACTCACCCGAGACGCCAGAGACAGAGCGAGCTCTTTCGCGCAGGTTCTCAAGATCGTCCTTGGTCGCATCGAGCGCATCGAGCAGCTTGACCTCGACATCGGAAAGCATCTTTCCGTAAGCGTTTGCGAGTTCTTTCAGCGGCGCACGAAGGGCCTTCACATAGGCTTTGCCGTTAGCTGCGTTGAGCAGTGAAGGTAGATCCACGAACAGCACTTTATGAGGGTCGCTGGCTTTCAAGAGCATGTCGCGGATGGCCTTGGCCGTCTCTCCCAAGTGAGATGTCCGCCGAGCCCATTCGGGCAGGTTGAAGACCATGGCCACCAAGCCCCGAGCGGCTTCAAGTGGATCGGCTGCGCCCGCGCTCTCGCCAATTTCGGCCAATAGTTTCGAGATACCTTCTAAGATTTGACTCTTGTCCTCATCGATTGCCACCCATCGCAGCGAGAATCGGTCAGGGTCTTGGAGGCACTCGTCAATGTCGAAGTCTGTTAGCCGGGGCACGAACATTCCGTCTTTATAGACGGCAATGTTTGCTTTGTGAGCGAGCATGAACGCCGTGAGAATGACAGGCTGAATGCCCAGCTTCATGCCGTAGGGCGGAGCGCTCCACAAGGCATAGATCTCATGTGCGCCTACGTGTGCAGCAGCATCAGAGAAGCGCGCGCGCGTAGCTTCCCATAGGGGCTCTATGTTGCTTGCGAATCCATTTCCAGGGGGCATGAAGCGCCAGGCACCTGAGCTGTCTTGACGGTGAAGCTCAGTGCTTCGCAAAAGTGTCTCGTATAGTCCGCGCTCGGCTGGGAATCCCTCAAAGCCCAAAGCCTCCTGTCCCTCAGCGTCGATCATCGCGTGCAGAAGATCGCGGCGAGCCTTCACGCTATTGCTTGAGACACTATCGCGATTGACCAGCTCACTCCACACTGGAAGAGAGGCGCTGAAAAGCTCATCAGCTAGCTGAGAGGCCACGGGCGAAAGCTTCGAACCTGGCTCAACGGCTTGGTCGGTCCCGTTGTACCACTTTGCCAGCGACACTGCGGCTTGAAGTTGATCCTCTAGGGCGGCTCGGGTCGACGCCAGGCGTGCATACACCTCGCGACGGGCCACGGCGTCGCCTGAAAGCTCATGGCGATTTTTGACTTGCTCCAAGGCCACTAGCTCGGCAGAGAGCTCAGCAATGCGAGCGTGATTTGTGGGAATGCCCACCATTATGGGCCACGGGCGCAACTTCGAGCAGGCTTGCGCGCGAGTTCGCGCAGCCTTCAGGCTCGTGCCCTTACTGGGCAGCGCGAGGATGAAGGTGCCGAATTCACCCTTCTTTGGAGAGAAGTCGGCTGCGATTTTTTCAGCCTCTTCAATGCCGCATAGTGAGAGCTCCATCCAACGCATCGAGCCGGTTTCGTGGTAGTGACGCTTAGCTACCACTGGATGCAGGCCCATTAGCTGTGCGAGGCGCCCATAGTCAATTCCGGGCGAAGCGGCGAGAGCCTGTGCTATGGCGGCTTCGATATCGAAGTCACTGCCTTCAAAGACTGACCAGGCGCCAATGTAGCTTTTGTAGAGGGCGACTTTTAGCTCGGAGAGTTTTTGCAGGGCAGCGTCGATCTCTTCGCGCTTCCTGTCATTGAATAGCGCTCCGATGACCGCGGTATCTGCAGCAAGTCCCGAACCGTTTCGGAACAGGTCGATGATGGCGATGTTCTTGATTAGTGAAACAAGAAAAGCGTCGCCTGTTTTTGCCTCGGCCCGCTCAACTGCCTCAACTGCCTGCGACCAACGGTGCCCGTCGGGTGATGCCAAGATCGCGGGCTCTAAGTTCGAGCGCAGATAGTCCCAGTAGTCGCTCGGGCGATACCAGCTTGCCTTGCTCGCGGGTGTCGAATTTAGATATGAGCGAAACCCATGCGGCTCTACCGATGATAGAAAGCCAAATGTGCTGCGCTCATTTTGACCAAACTGACGCTTGGAGATGGGGCCCAGCAATGCTGCCATGGCAGGATGCAGCGGCCAGCAAGCATTCAAAGCCTTAGCAAAGTCTTGTCCGACCGCGGGCCGACGCGAACGGATTGCTTCGGCAATGGCTTCAGATGCCTCTAGCATTGAGGGGGGACGTTTCTCGGCTACGATCGCGCGGCCGATAAGTTCTACAACTTCGTCACTCGCGGCCACAAAGGGCAAGTCGACATAACGGCCCTGGACCTTGGCCCAATCGTCGCGAGTATCGATACCTAAGCGTGCGGAGTACTGTGCAA
>JAUXNL010000358.1 GCA_030684415.1 Moraxellaceae bacterium
ATAACGGAAGGAATGGCATCCGGCGGCGGCAAATAACCTCGACCACCACTGCCACGCGTCACCATGATTTTGGCAACGGCATTGCCGGCATCGGCAACAAAACGGGCGAAATCTGCCGCCAGACGCGGCATGTCAATGCGCAGGCCCAAGTACAGTGCACTGGCGGCGAGCCGCTGCAAATGCGCCTCTAGCAGCACCGGGCGGCCCTGTTCGATACGCAGCGTCTCGAACAGGCCGTCACCATACGCAAGGCCGCGGTCGGTCGCGCTGACCTGCTGCGCAGGCAAGCCATTGACCCAGACGCGGCCTGCGTCCATCAGATCCGCCGGAAAATCAGCGAACCGTTGGTGCCACCAAAACCGAAGGAATTGGAAAGCGCGACATCAATCTTCATGGGGCGAGCCGTCTTCGGCACATAATCGAGCCGACAGGCTTCATCCGGATTATCCAGATTGATGGTGGGAGGAGCGATGTTGTCGCGAATGGCCAACACGCAGAAAATTGCTTCTACTGCACCGGCCGCACCGAGCAAGTGCCCGATCATGGATTTGGTGGAGCTGATGGCAACCTTCGGCGCGTACGCACCAAATACGGTTTCAATCGCCTGCGACTCCGCCACATCACCGGCCGGCGTCGATGTGCCATGCGCATTGACGTAGTCCACCGCCTCCGGGGCAAGTCCAGCATCGCGCAGCGCATTGGTCATGGCCGCCGCCGCTCCCTCACCATTTTCACTCGGTGCCGTCATGTGGAAAGCATCGTCACTCATGCCAAAACCAATCAGCTCGGCATAAATTCTGGCACCGCGTGCTTTCGCGTGTTCGTACTCTTCCAGCACCACTACGCCGGCACCATCACCGAGCACAAAACCGTCGCGGTCCCGATCCCAAGGGCGGCTGGCCGCCTGCGGATCATCGTTACGCGTCGAGAGTGCACGTGCGGCGGAAAAGCCTGCCATGCCCAGCGGGCTGGAAGCCTTCTCCGAGCCACCCGCCAGCATCACATCCGCATCACCATAGGCAATCATGCGCCCCGCCAGACCGATGCAGTGCGAGCCCGACGTACAGGCGGTGGTAATGGCGATATTCGGACCCTTCAGACCGAAGCGGATGGCCAGCATGCCCGCCGTCATGTTGACGATGGAGCCCGGCACAAAGAAGGGAGAAATCTTGCGCGGCCCGTCCGACATCAACAATTCCTTGTTGCGCTCGATGGAGGTGAGTCCACCGATGCCGGAGCCAATCGACACACCGATACGTGGCGCGTTGGCCGCCGTTACCTCGAGCCCGGAATCCGCCAAGGCTTGTGAGCCTGCGGCAATACCGTACTGGATGAACTCATCCATGCGCCGGGCTTCTTTTGCCGGCATGTAGGCCTCAACGTCAAAATCACGCACGAGGCCGGCAAACCGGGTGGAGTACTGGCTGGCATCAAAGTGATCGATAGCCGAAATGCCACTTTTGCCGGCCAGAATTCCTGCCCAGGTGGCGTCTACACTGCTGCCGAGCGAGGTCAGCATGCCAAGCCCGGTAATGACGACACGACGTCGAGACATGTCTGCTCCTGTTTTGCGGAACGGGCGACGGCTTCCACTCATGCACAAGCCGTCCACCGGAAAACGGGGCCTGCAATCATGACACGCGCATGAACACAGACCGCAGATGTGAAAAAGCCGCAGACCACCAATGCAGTGCTGCGGCTTTTTGCAACAACAGCGAATTACTTGCCGTTGTTGTTGATGTAGTCGATCGCGTTCTGCACCGTGCTGATCTTTTCGGCTTCTTCATCCGGAATTTCAAGCTCGAACTCTTCTTCCAGAGCCATCACCAG
>JAUXNL010000370.1 GCA_030684415.1 Moraxellaceae bacterium
CGATCAGGAAATCAAGTTTGTCGTCAACTCCTGGCTCTGGTTCGGCTTTCTGTTTGGTCTTGTGCAGTTGTGGGTGTGGGTGATTTATCCCAAGCCATGGGTCATGCCGTTTTTTGGTTTTCTGGTGGGTTATGCCACCAACTGGCTGGCCCTGAATCTGATTTTTCGCCCGCTAGACCCTGTCAAAGTAGGGCCTTTTGTCGTGCACGGGCTCTTTTTGCGCCGCAAGTTCGAGGTGGCTGACAAGTTTGCGCTGTTGTCGACCCAAGAAGTCGTCAATCTCAAGAACCTCATGCAGGAAGTGCTGACCGGGCCTCGCTCCGATCGCACCAAGGCCATGATCAAGCGTCATATGCGGCCGATGCTCGAATCAGGTGTTGTGCGTACAGCCGTACAACTGACGCTAGGTGCGGAAGGTTATGCCCATATCAAGACTCTGGTGGTGGAGAAGGCCGTCGCCATGACGATTGGTCCGCTGTCCGACCCCAAGTTCAATCGTGAGCGTGCCAGCATCATTCACGAGATTTTCCGGGACAAGATGCGGGTGATGAGCAATCTGGAGTTCCAGGACTTACTCCGCCCTGCTTTTCAGGAGGATGAGTGGATCCTGATCATTCTGGGGGCAGTGCTAGGAATGCTGGCAGGGTGGGGGCAATTGGTTTTCATGTTTTGATGATTGTGATTGTTTGACAATTGCATGTTGGTCGTCAGGGCATATTGTTACAATTTCGGCACGTTGGCCTTGTACTGCAAGGCATTGGCAATGCGAGGTGAGGTATGGCGGGCGTAAAGAAGTCGACTGATAAAAAGCTGAAGCTGGCGCCGGCCAAGGACCTTCGTAAGTATACCCAGCAGATATGGCTGGCTGGCCTCGGAGCTTTTGCCCGTGCGGAAGAAGAGGGGGGCAAGCTCTTTGATAACCTCGTGAAGATTGGCGAAGACCTTGAAAGCAAGACCCGCGAGATTGCCGATAACACGGTGGGTGAGGTGCGGGGGCGGGTCATCGAGAAGGCCACCGATACCCGTGAGAAGGTCGAGCGTGCTTTTGATGACCGCATTACCAGTGCGCTGACCCGATTGGGTATCCCCTCCCAGCGTGACATGGACCAGATCAACAATCGTCTTGATACGCTCACCCAGCTCATGCAGGAGCTGTCGCATCACATCCGTCCGGATGCCCGGAAAGACAAGGCCTGAGAGGGTTTGCGCGTGAGGGAGCCCCCTTCCGCGCCTAAAAATGTGACCCCTGTCGTAATTCCGTCAACAATCCCGTCCGGGCCGTTCAATATTGCCTGTGGAGCGTGTACAACGGCATCTAGTGACAATTTTTGTCAGCTTGGTGCCTAGGTGCCGGGAGCAGCGACATGTCGGTAGACAACAGAAAACTCCTCGTGGACGAGCTACAGGTCGGGATGTACGTTTCCCGGCTTGATCGCCCCTGGATTGAAACCCCTTTCCCCTTGCAGGGTTTTTACGTCAAGGACCTCACGGATATCGACCAGCTTCGGCGTTATTGCCGCGAAGTGACTGTCGACATCGCCCGTAGCCGTACCCAGGCCGAACCTGTCAGCCATGCGCTCACTGGTCAGCCTGCCGCCCGTGCTGAAGTAAAGCCTGTCGCGCCTCAGCGAGCCGCTACCCCCGTTCGCCGCCCGGCCTACCGCACCACTGTTTCCATGCCGCAGGAAGTCAGCGCATCGCGCGAGCTGCATCGCGAGTTCGCACTCTCGGTTGTTGATGTCTACCGGGCCTTGCGTGAGGGAAATGCTCCCGATCTAGGTGAGCTGCGGAGTTCGACCTCCCGTATGGTGGACAGTGTCATCCGTAATCCGGATGCCATGGTCTGGCTGTCACGTGTCCGTGAAAAAGATGCTTATAGCTACCACCATGCCTTCCGCTGCGCGATCTGGGGCACGGTGTTTGCCCGTCATCTCGGCATTTCCCGGCAGTCGCTCGATAATCTGGCACTCGGGTTGGTGCTGATGGATGTCGGCAAGGCGCGTCTGCCGGATGGTTTGCTGAACAAGTCGGGTCTGCTGACGCCGTCCGAGCGTCTGGAACTGCGTCGGCATGTGCAGTTCAGTCTGGAGATTCTGGAGCGTATGCCGGGCATCCCTTCACAGGTTGTGCAGATGGTGGCTGAGCATCATGAGCGTTTTGATGGCAGTGGCTATCCCAACCAGTTGATGGGCAAGTCGATTTCACCGCTCGGCAAGATTGCTGGCTTGGTGGACACCTATGACGCGATGACATCTGAGCGTCCATATGCCCGGGCGTTGACCTCGGTCGAGGCGGTGTCCCGCTTGTACGATTTGCGCAA
>JAUXNL010000372.1 GCA_030684415.1 Moraxellaceae bacterium
GCGGCGCAGGCGTCGAGCACTCGCATGCCGGCCTTGGCCTCCAGCAATTGCGCGGCGAGCTGGGCGGCTTCGTCCTGAACTGACACGCGGCCTGTCTCAAAGCCGGGGAGCAGGCGCACATCGCCTGCGCCTTCCACGGTCAGCGCGTTGGCCGCGTACGTGCAGGCCTGTGCTGCCAATCCGCTGGCGGTGAGCGCGGCCAGATAGTCTTCGCGGCTCCCCTGCAAGGTATTCACACGCAGAGTCAGCGGGGCTTCGCTGTTATTGGCCGCGAGAATAGGGCTTGTCGCGAGCGCGTCGCCGCCGGTCTCTCCCCAGTCGCGACGCAGTTGTTGCACCAGCCAGAGCGGATGCGCATGCGCCATGACGGCGGCGCCTTTTTCCAGCTCGCCTTGCTCGCGCTGGTAGCGGCGCAGCACGGCATTGATGAGACCGGTGAGTTTGTCGCGCCCGAGCTGGCGTGCGGCTTCGACGGTTTCGCTCAGTGCAGCGTGATCAGGAGTGCGCAGCTCGCGCAGTTGGGCCAGACCGAGCAGCAGCAATGCTTCGATGACCGGTTCGGGGGCTTTGCTGAGCAAGGGTTTGAGTAGGGCGCGGTAGTGCAGCGCGTGCCGGGCGGTGGTGAAAACGAGCGCTTGCAAGAGGCCGCGATCTTCCGCCCGGCAGGCGGCCAAGGCTGGTGGGAGGCTGTCGCTGAGGGAGCCGCGTCCTGCCAGCACTGGTGCCAGCGCCTCAGCGGCGAGAGCGCGGGCAGAGCGTTGCCGAGGACGGTTGCCGCGCGCTGGCGTATTCATGCGCCCAGCACTTGCCCGGCCGCGAGCTGGTCGCGGCGGGCATTCAACAGTTGCAGGACTGACAGCGGTTTACCGCCGGGGAGCTGCAGGGCTTCGAGCAGGAGCACCGAGCCATTGCCGGCAGCAATGCGCAGACCGTCACGATCGGCACTGATGATCATGCCTGGCGGGGCGGTAGTGGTCTCGGCCAGTGCCTTTGCCTGCCAGATGCGCACCACTTGTCCGGCGAGCGTGGTGAACGCGACGGGCACCGGGTTGTAGGCGCGCACGGCACGGGCCAACTGCTCGGCCGGCTGGCGCCAGTCGAGACTGGCTTCTTCTTTGGTGAGCTTGCGCGCATAGGTGGCGTCGTCGTTGTTCTGGGCTTCGGCGGGCAGCTCGCCAGCCACCAGCAGCTCCAATGCGGCCACCAGCGCCTCTCCACCGAGCAGGGCCAACCGGTCGTGCAGACTGGCGCCGGTGTCATTGTCGGAAATCGGGAATCGCTCCATGTAACGCATGGCGCCAGTGTCGAGGCCGACATCCATTTGCATGATGGTGATGCCGGTCTCGCGGTCGCCCGCCAGAATGGCGCGCTGGATGGGCGCCGCCCCACGCCACCGTGGCAGCAGCGAAGCATGGACGTTCAGGCAGCCGAGACGGGGGATGTCGAGCACGTCAGCCGGCAGCAGCAAGCCATAAGCCGCCACCACCATCAGGTCAGGGTCGAGCGCGGCCAGCTCGGCAACGGCCTCGGGATCTTTCAGGCTGGCGGGCTGGAGCACCGGAATGCGGTGCTCTTGGGCCAGTTGCTTGACCGGGCTGGCCTTCAGCTCACGACCCCGGCCAGCGGGGCGGTCGGGCTGGGTGTAAACGGCCACCACCTCGTGCTCACCCTGCTGCAGCAGGGCTTTCAGGCTTTCGGCGGCAAACTCAGGGGTGCCGGCAAAGACGATGCGTAAAGAACTATCCACGTAGGGTGCTCGCTGACGTCAGGTGTGCCCGGCGGCAGTTGCCAGCCAGGAAGGCGGGACCGGCATGCCGGATCCTGCGTGAAACAGGCTGTTTCAGGCCTGCTGCTTATGCTGCTTTTCGAGCTTTTTCTTGATGCGTTCGCGCTTGAGTGACGACAGGTAGTCCACAAACAGCTTGCCGTTCAGGTGATCAATCTCGTGCTGGATACAAACCGCCAGCAGGCCGTCGGCCACTTCCTCAAAGCGCTCGCCATTACGGTCCAGCGCCTCGATCTTGACCCGTGCCGGCCGCTCGACGGTTTCGTAGAAGCCGGGGACGGAAAGACAGCCTTCATCATAAGGCGAGCGCTCGTCGCCCAGCGGCGTGATCACCGGGTTGATGAAGACGCGTGGCGAGCTTTTGTCTTCCGACAGGTCCATGACGATGAGCTGAATGTGCCGGTCGACCTGGCTGGCCGCCAGGCCGATGCCCTTGGCTTCGTACATGGTCTCGGTCATGTCGTCGATGAGCTGGCGGACGCTGGCGTCGACGGCCGTCACCGGGCGTGCCTTGGTGCGCAGTCGCGGGTCGGGAAATTCCAGAATGGGGAGCAGGGCCATGGTGATTTTTTCGACGTTTTTGGCAAGGGCGCGACTTGGAGTAATGTCCCAAGAATGCTTGCTAAGGCAATGAAGTTACTGTAAAAGTCTGGCTATTGCGTCACAGAGCGTGGTCAGGCTTTCGCCTATTATACGGTCGCTATCCGAAATTGCGACCGCTCACGGCCGCCTGGGACTGCCCAGCCAGAAGGGAAACCATAATGAAAAAACGTCTCCTGGGAATCGTCAGTGCCTGCCTGCTGGCCGGTGCGGTGCAGGCCGAAGCCCCGGTCGAAGTCAAAGGCTCCGCCCCTGAGCGTTACACGGTTGTTTCCGGTGACACCCTCTGGGGTATTGCCGGCCGCTATCTGAATGACCCTTGGCGCTGGCCAGAAGTCTGGGAAGCCAACCGCCAGGTCAGCAATCCCCATCTGATTTATCCCGGCGACATCCTCCTGCTGTGCACCATCAAAGGCCGCGCGGTCGTTGCGGTTGACCAGGGCGGTGGTTGTGCCGAGTTGGCGGAGCGCATGGGCACGCTGGCCGCCACTGGTGGCTCGCAGAAAATCACCGGCTCCGGCAATGACTTCAAGCTGCATCCGCAAGCCCGCTCGCAGCCCCTCAGCCTGGCAATTCCGGCCATCCCGCTGGGCGAAATCCAACGCTTCCTGAATGATTCGCGCGTGGTGCAGAAAAGCGATCTGGATCGGGCCCCTTATGTACTGTCGGGCACCGACTCGCGCCTGATTCTCGGCGCTGGCGACAAGCTCTATGTGCGTAACCGCAACAAGCTGCTGGAGCAGGATGGCAGTTACGGCGTTTACCGCGGCGGCTACCGCTATGTTGATCCGGACACCAACGAAGTGCTGGGCTACGAGGCTGAAGATATCGGCGCCGGCAAGATCGTGGCCTTGGCAGGTGAAGTCGGCACCTTCGAAGTGTCTCGCACCACTCAGGAAGTCCGCATTGAAGACAAGCTGCTGCCCAACGAAAGCCAGCGCGTGTCCTCGGTCTTCTACCCGAGCAATCCGGAAGGTGTGAAGCCGGGCAAAGTGTTGCGCATCTTCAACAGCATCGGCTCTGGCGCCCAGTACAGCGTGGTTGTGCTGAACCGTGGCGATATTGACGGTGTCCGTCAGGGCCATACCTTCGCGCTCTACAAGAAAGGTACAACTGTGCGTGATCGCGTCACCAACGAGTACATCAAGCTGCCAGCCGAGCGCTCGGGCCTGGCCATGGTGTTCCGCACGTTCCCGCGGGTGAGCTATGCGCTGGTGCTGCGCACGACCACGACGGTCAAGGTGGGTGACGAAGTGCGTCCTCCCATTAGCGGCGACTGATACCGGCTGCCACAACCGAGTCGCTTTCAGGAGGCATGCCGGACAGGAGGTCTGGCAGTGCACCCAGCGCAGGGTCGAACAAGGTTTCTTCAGGTAGTACGGGGCTGTCAGTGACGGCCCCTTTTTTTGACCGCTGACCGGAAGTGTTTTCCGGATAGCGCCATAAGGGATTTACCGGAAGCCCGTCTTCCAGAGGCATGGATGCCATGACAACACTCTCTTCGCCATCGGCGTCTGCCGACTGGCTGCGCCTGTGGCGTTTGCTGCAGCAATCCTCCTTGTCGTTCCACCGTCTCGCGGCCGTTTGGCCGACGCCGGCGGCCATATTGAGCGCGACGCCAGCGGAATGGCGAGCGGCCGGCGCATCACCGGGGCAAGCGCAACGGTTGGCCCGGTGGCAGGATGGCAGCGACCCCGAGCTGGTGCGTGAGCTGGACGAGGGCGTTGCCGCCGACATGGACTGGTGCAGTGGCCCGAATCAGCGGCTACTGACCCTGCCGGATGCCGACTATCCGCCACTGCTCCGCGAAATTGCCGACCCGCCACCACTGCTGTTTCTCTGCGGTAATCCAGAGCTGCTGGCCCTGCCACAAGTGGGGATTGTCGGCAGCCGGCATCCGTCTCACGGCGGCCGTCAGGACGCCGGTGTGCTGGCGGCGGAGCTGGTGCAGGCTGGGTTGGTGGTCACCAGCGGCATGGCGCGTGGCATTGACGGGGCTGCCCATGCAGGGGCGCTACGGGCTGGCGGGCGCACGGTAGCCGTGCTCGGCTGCGGTGCCGATACCGCCTACCCACGCGAGCATGGCGCCTTGTACCGGCAAATCATCGACAGCGGCAGTCTGGTGGTCAGCGAGTTCCTGCCCGGCTCGCGGCCACTGGCGGCGCATTTTCCCCGGCGCAATCGTGTGATCAGCGGGCTCTCGTTCGGCCTTCTGGTGGTGGAGGCAACACCTGACAGTGGCTCGCTGATTACGGCGCGGCTGGCGTCGGAGCAGGGCCGTACCGTCTGGGCCCTGCCCGGCTCACGGCATCATCCGCAAGCACAGGGCTGCCTCCTGCTCATCCGTGAAGGCGCAACGCTGGTGACGGAAACGGCGCATATCCTCGCCGATCTCCCGGCCATGGTCGGCTTCATGCGCGCCCAGCTTGAGTTGCCGACCGACGTGACAGCGGCATTGCCACCCACGCCGGCAAGGCCGCCGCTGTCAAAAGAGGCGCGCGCCCTGCTGCTGGCGCTGGGGCAGGAATGCCGGCACGCGGACTGGCTGATCGGCGCGACCGGGCTGCCGCCGGCGCATGTCCTGCAACTGTTGTCGCGACTGGAGCTGGAAGGCTGCGTGGTGGCGGTACCCGGAGGTTACGAGCGTCTGCCTGCCGGCGCGGTGACCTGATACCGGCGCGGGCATTCGTGGATAATGCGTACTCCCTGACTACCCCCGTATACCCACATGCCGCTTGCCACGCCCTCCCCCGTGCACTTGCGTACGGCCGCTTCGCTGCTGAAAGCGGGCGGCGTTATCGCCTACCCCACTGAAGGCGTCTGGGGACTGGGCTGTGATCCGTTCAATGAGCGTGCCGTGCGCCGTCTGCTTGACCTGAAGCAACGCCCGGAAACCAAAGGGCTGATTATCATTGCCGCCAGCCTGACGCAGATCGAGGGCTGGCTGGGCGGGCTGACATCCGCGCAATTGGCGGCTTGCGCGGCCACCTGGCCCGGGCCGTACACCTGGGTCGTGCCGGTGGCGGACGCCCCGCGCTGGCTGCGTGGCGACCACGAGAGCATTGCGGTCCGCGTCTCCGCTCACCCCGGTGTGCAGGCCTTGTGTCGGGCATTTGGCGGCGCGCTGGTGTCGACCAGTGCGAACCGTAGCGGCCAGCCACCGGCGCCTGATGCGTTTGCGCTGCGCCGCCTGTTTGGTGATGAACTTGACTACATCTTGCCCGGGCGTCTGGGCGGCGATGGAAAACCCACTGAAATCCGCGACGCCGTTAGCGGCGTTGTCTTGAGAAAGCGCTGAGGTCGAATGAACATGCCCGCCACTGGCACCATGCCTGACATTGCCGCCGTCAAAACCTATCTGCTCGATTTGCAGGATCGCATTTGCGCGATGCTCGAAGCCGAAGAAGGTGGCATGCCGTTTCGTACCGAGGAATGGACGCGCGCAGAAGGTGGCGGCGGCCGATCGCGTGTAATGGAAGGTGGCGAGGTCATTGAAAAAGGCGGCGTGCTGTTTTCGCATGTGCACATCGAGCGCATGCCGGCGTCTGCCACCGCGCACCGGCCAGAGCTGGCCGGCTGCCGCGCGCAGGCCTTGGGCGTGTCGCTGGTGATTCATCCGCGCAATCCGTATGTGCCCACCTCGCACGCCAATGTGCGCCTGTTTGTGGCCGAGCGTGAGGGCGAAGCGCCCATCTGGTGGTTCGGTGGCGGCTTCGATCTCACGCCGTATTACGGCAATGACGCCGATTGCGTGCACTGGCATACGGTCGCACGTGATCTTTGTGCGCCGTTCGGGCATGAGGTTTACAGCGAATACAAGCGCTGGTGCGACGCCTATTTCTTTCTCAAGCATCGCAACGAACCGCGTGGGATTGGTGGGCTTTTTTACGACGATCTGAATGCCTGGGGCGCGGACAAGAGCTTTGCTTTCATGCGCGCCGTGGGTGACGGGTATATTGCCGCCATCCAGCCGGTGATTGCCGCGCGGAAAAACACGCCCTATGGCGAGCGTGAACGCGACTTTCAGCTCTACCGTCGCGGCCGTTACGTCGAATTCAATCTGGTATTCGACCGTGGCACGCTCTTTGGGTTGCAGTCTGGCGGACGTACGGAGTCCATCCTGATGTCGCTGCCGAATCTGGTGGCGTGGCGTTATGACTGGCAGCCCGCGCCGGGATCGCCAGAAGCAGAGCTGACCGAAAAGTATCTGGTGCCCAAAGACTGGGTTTGATGGCTGTTGATCGTGTGCAGAGAGGCATAAAAAAACCGGCATTGCCGGTTTTTTTATGCCTCTACACCGCGTCACACCACATTACGGTTTGGGAGCGCCAATCTCGGCCGCAGACGCCAGCAGGTTATCGATGATCTGGCGGCCATACATGTCTACCAGATAAGGCACGCTTTTCTGGTTGAAGTCGCGCAGGCGCGGTGCAAGAAACACCCACTTCGGGCGGATTTTGGCAATGGCCGGTGCCAGTTTCGGGCTGCTCTTCAATGCGGCTTTCAGTGCAGCATCAAACTCATCAGGCAGATTCTCCACCGCGATTTCACGATTGACCCCAGAGTAGTTGGAGCCTCCCAGCGGATCGGCATTGTTGCGCAGGTAAATCGTCATCATGACCTGCATACGCTGAGCAAGGTCATAGAGCGCCTTTTGTTCGCGCGGGATGTCGCGTGGCATCAGTCGGTCAAGGTCACGCACGAACTCGGTGGCGCTGTCCTCCAGGCCGTAGATCTTGAGCTGGTCGACATCGCCCTTCAGATAGAGATCGGTCATTGCACTCTGCCGGACCGCCTTCCAGAGCCGGCTGGCATCGGCGTCGCCCAGTGCCGCCACTTGTGTATCCAGTGTCTGTACACGGCTGCGCACATCCGCCTGACGCTCTTTGGCTTTTTCCAGAATCACGAACATGAAGCTCTGCGTGACCACGCGGTAGCTGTTGTCACGAATCTGCTGCACCTGTGCTGCAGTCGGGGCCGCCTGCGCGGGCTGCATGAAGGTCGCGGACAAGGCCAGCAGGCCGCTCATAGCGCCGCTCATAACAAGGGAAGGAATGCGCACTGCCGGTACTCCGGTGCCGGATGAAGACGAGCCATTCTTGCGGACATGTCGCCAGAGGGCAATGCAGTCCGGTTGACGATTTGCAACGTCTGCCGGAAGCTGCGCGCCGGAGGAGAGCCAATGACTGCTGGACGACACCCCATGACTGATAGTTATTGCGTATTCGGCAACCCGGTTGCCCACAGCAAATCGCCAGTCATTCACGGCGAGTTTGCGCGACTGACCGGACAGGACATCCATTACGAGGCGAAGCTCGCAGACAAAGACGGCTTCACTCAGGCCGCACATGACTTTTTTGCAGCGGGCGGCAAAGGCTGCAATGTCACGGTCCCGTTCAAGGAGGAGGCGTGGTCGCTGGCCGAGGTGCGCTCGCGCCGCGCTGAAAAGGCCGGGGCCGTGAATACCTTGATGCTGGGGAAAGACGGCCGCCTCTATGGCGATAACACCGATGGCGCCGGGCTGCTTTGCGACATGCAGGACAATGCGGGCTGGGAGCTGCGCGGCCGACGTGTCTTGCTGCTCGGTGCCGGTGGCGCTGCACGGGGGGTGGTCTCGCCTTTGCTCGCCGCACGGCCGGCCATGCTGGTGATTGCCAATCGCACGCCGGCCCGTGCGCAGGAGCTGGTGCGGCTGTTCGCAGATGAAGGTCCGGTCACGGGCGGCAGTTACGACACCCTTGCCGGACAGACATTCGATCTGGTGATCAACGCCACGTCGGCGAGTTTGGGCGGCGAGTTGCCGCCCTTGCCAGCAGGGTTGCTGGCGCCGGGAGCGCAGGCCTACGACATGATGTACGGCGCCGTGCCCACCGTGTTTTTGCAATGGGCAGCCGCCCAAGGGGCACAGACCCGGGATGGGCTAGGCATGCTGGTCGAGCAGGCAGCCGAAGCGTTTTTTCTCTGGCGTCAGGTGCGCCCGCCAACAAGTGCCGTGCTGTCAGGGTTGCGGGCAGCGCTCACGCCGGCATAATCGCTGCCGTCCAAAATTGTCTCAGCGGGTTCATTTCATGCGTTCAGTGTTTTTCCTCGGCCTGATGGCTGCTGCTTGTCCTGTGCTGGCTGAAGAGGCCGGAAAACCTTTCAGCGGCGCTGCTGACGTGGCCTATCTCAAGTCGACCGGCAGCACCGAGAAAGAAACGTTCAAGGGCCGGCTCGACGGTAAATATGTGCAGGGCGTATGGACGCATGAAGGTGCACTGGAAGGCCTGAACGAGCTCGATGGCCTGACCGATACCCGTACGCGTGAGCGCTATCTGGCGCTTGGCAAGACCAGCCGCCGGTTTACCGAGCGCGACTATCTTTTCATCAAGCTGCAAGCCGAAACCGACAAGCAAAGCAGCTACGACTATCAGGCATTTCTCGCCGCCGGTTACGGGCGCGACGTCATCAAGACCGACACCATGAACCTGGCGCTGGAGTTGGGTGGTGGTGTTCGTCACAACAAAGATGAGCTGACGGGCGATACCGAAAACGAAGCGCTGGGCAATGCCACACTCAAGTACGACTGGCGCTTTCGTGCCGGTGCACGCTTTTTTGAAGAGGCCGGCGTGGAGTTTGGCGAGGACAGCACCGTGGTGCGTTCGCGCACCGGTGTCGAGTTCGACATCATCGAGGTCGTAAAGCTGTCGATTGCCTATGAATACAAACGCGACGATGGCCCCGCCAATCTTGAAGACACACTGACCGTGGTCGGCCTCAGCTACAAGTTCTGAGGTGAGCCGCCCTTGAGTTGGGCGCAGAGGGCGTCCGGCGGCAGCGGCCATGCCGGCCCCGGCTCTTTCGCCAGATACTTCCGTGCCGGTCTCACTCCCTCCCTAAGGGGGTGAGAGCGGCACTCTGACGCTGGCCCCTACCCTTGGCCTCTACGGATTGCCTGGCCCCGTACCCTGAAAGGAGCGCTCCGGCTCTTGGTGCTGTTTCTCGGCCCGATTCTCAGCGCTGTTTCTTTGGAGCCGCCCCTGTTCGGCAGTGGTTAGGCCAACAGTGCGGATGAGTCCGTACTCACGAAATCGTGGCCATTGATCGGGCTGTTCCTCCCGAAAAGTGTACGGTCGGCTCTTAACCTGTGGGAGCGGCTTTAGCCGCGAATATGCTGGAAGCAATGTCAGGGATGCTCTGAATAACCCGAAGCCGCTCGGGGGGAGCCTTTGGTCTGAGTGAGCATGCCCTTCGGTGGCCAGCGGAAATCGGTGGGATTGGCGCCGGGCGAGCGGGGTTATTCAGCGCGGCTTTTTTCGCGGCTAAAGCCGCTCCCACAAGAGTCGCCTCCGCTGCGGATGAGTCCGCCCCACGATTTGGTGCTTCGCTGTTGATGGGAAGGCAGCTCACGCACGTTCCCGGTGTTGGCCGCACGGTGGCTCCCTCACGGCAAGCAGCGCAGCGGCGGAGACGGGCTTTAGCAGCTTGCTGAAAAATGCTTTTCAGCAAGCTGCTTCCCGGCCAAGGATGGCCGGGTCGCGAATCAATCACGTCTAAGTGATTGATTCAGCGTGGAGCGATTCCGGACATGTGCCTACATTGCGGGCTGAAAAAGCCCGGGATGGGCGTTTTTCAGCAAGCTGTTAGTCTGCGCAGGCTTCAGCCAGATACTCGTCTTTGAGGCGCGCGTAGTTGGCAGCGGTGTAGGTGAAATACGTGCGCTCTTTCTCGGTGATGGGCCGCACGGCCTTTGCCGGGTTACCGAGGTACACATGGCCCGAGGCCAGCACCTTGCCGGGTGGCACCACGGCACCGGCGCCCACGATGACATCAGACTCGATGACGGCACCATCCATGACCATCGCCTTCATGCCGATCAGCACACGGTCGTGCACGGTGCAGCCGTGCAGCGTGGCCTGATGGCCGATGGTGACGTCGTTACCGATGGTGAGCGGGAAGCCATCCGGGTTATAGGCGCTGGCGTGGGTGATGTGCAGCACGCTTCCATCTTGCACCGAGACGCGCTCGCCGATACGGATGCGGTGCATGTCGCCACGGATCACGGCAAATGGCCACACCGAGCTGTCCTGGCCCATGACCACATCGCCGATGACCAATGCCGCCGTGTCTACAAAAACACTCTCATGCAAATCTGGCCGTATGCCCTTGTGCGACCGTATGCTGGCCACCATCTTTTACACTCCTGACCCGATTGTGTGGCGGTTGCCGCTTCTGATTCTCGCCTGCCGGCGCGATTCGTGAAACGCAAAACGCCGCTTGTTGAACTTTGCCGGAACCGACCATGACCAACCCCTTGCTTGAACGCCACGACCTGCCCCCTTTCGACCGCATCCTGCCTGAGCATGTTGGTCCGGCGATCGACGCCATCCTCACCGAAAACCGCGCGGCCATCGCCACGCTGGCGACAGCCCCCGCTACGTGGGAAGCGGTGCCGGCGGTGCTTGAGCAGTTGCAGGACCGCCTCGACCAAGCCTGGGCACCGGTCTCGCATCTTAATGCCGTCGCCAATACCGATGCCTGGCGCGAGGCTTATAACAGCGCACTGCCCCGCTTGGCCGCTTACGGCACCGAGCTGGGCCAGAACGATGCGCTGTTTGCCGTTTACGAAGCGCTGGAAAAGAATCCGGCCTTTGCCAGTTGGAGCGCGGCGCAGCAGCAAAGCATCCGCAATGCGCTGCGCGATTTCCGCCTTAGCGGCATCGGCCTGCCCGCCGCCGACAAAAAACGCTTTGCCGATATCCAGGAAAAACTCGCCGGGCTGACGTCGGCATTCTCCGATGCCGTGCTCGATGCCACCCAGTCATGGGAGCTTCTGCTCGACGACGACAGCCGCCTGCGCGGGCTGCCCGATTCCGCCAAGGGACTGCTGGCCGCGCTGGCGCAGCAGAAAGAAAAAACCGGCTGGCGCATCACGCTCGATTTTCCGTCATACATTGCCGTGATGACGCATGCGCACGACCGTGCCCTGCGCGAAGCCGTGTACACGGCGTATGTCACCCGTGCGTCCGACCAGGGCCCACAAGCCGGGCAGTTCGACAACTCCGCACGCATGACCGAAATCCTGCAACTGCGGCAAGAAGAGGCGGCGCTGCTGGGTTATGCCAGTTTTGCCGAGATGTCGCTGGTGCCGAAAATGGCCGAGTCGCCAGAGCAGGTCATTTCTTTTCTCGAAGACCTCGCGGTACGCACGCGCGCCGGCGCCGAAAAAGAGCTGGCTGAATTGCGCGAATTTGCACGCACAGCGCTGGGCCTGACGGATTTGCAGCCCTGGGATGTCACCTATGCCAGCGAAAAGCTGAAAGAGAAAAAGTATGCGGTGTCGCAAGAGCAGCTGCGCCCGTACTTCCCCGCCCCCAAAGTCATCAGCGGTATGCTGCGCATTGCGGAAACGCTTTACGGCCTGACCATTGTCGAACGCCATGATGTGGTGAAATGGCATGACGACGTGACGTATTACGAAATCAGCGAAAATGGCGAAGTCGTCGCCAGCTTCTGGCTCGACCCGTATGCCCGCGCCAACAAGCGTGGCGGTGCGTGGATGGCCGACTGCCGTGTGCGCCGCCGCCGCGAAGATGGCTCGCTGCAAAAGCCGGTTGCCTTCCTCGCCTGCAATTTCAATCCGCCGGTGGATGGCAAGCCGGCCCTGCTCACACACGACGAAGTCACCACGCTTTTCCACGAATTTGGCCACGGCCTGCACCATATGCTCACGCGCATCGAAGTGGCGGCCGTGTCGGGCATTAACGGTGTTGCCTGGGATGCGGTGGAGCTGCCTAGCCAGTTTCACGAAAACTGGTGCTGGGAGCCGGAGGCGCTGGCCATTATTTCTGGCCATGTCGATACTGGCGAGCCGCTGCCGCCCGTGCTGCTGGAAAAAATGCTGGCGGCCAAGAATTTCCAATCCGGCTTGGTGATGCTCCGCCAGTTGGAGTTCGCGCTGTTCGACATGGAGCTGCATCAGCAGACCGCGTTCGATGCCGGCACGGTACAGCGGGTGCTGGATGGCGTGCGCTCCCGTGTTGCCGTGCTGGTGCCGCCAGCGTTCAACCGTTTCCAGCATGGCTTCACGCATATTTTTGCAGGCGGTTATGCGGCGGGCTATTACAGCTATAAATGGGCCGAGGTGCTGTCGGCCGATGCCTTCTCGCGCTTTGAAGAAGAAGGCGTGATGAATGTTGCTGTCGGCCGTCATTTCCGCGACACCGTGCTGGCGCAAGGTGGCAGCCGTCCCGCCGCTGAATTGTTTGCCGAGTTCCGTGGCCGCGCTCCCACCGTCGATGCGCTGCTGCGCCATTCCGGCCTTTGATTGGATTTCTACCGCTCGATGTGTGCGGATGTGTCCGCACACATCGGTCGCTGTAGGTGCGGATTCATCCGCACGCTGACCGATGCGCATCGCGCCCCAGCGGACGAACCGGCCACGATGTGTGGTCAATGCCGCACCTGCAACACTATTCGCACCGGGAGAATCGCAGATGACCACACGACGCATGTTTATCGCCGGTGCCACCTGCCCGCGCTGCGGCGCGGTGGACCGTATCCGTCTGTGTCGTGATGGTGAGCGCGAATGGATGGACTGTGTCGCCTGCGGCTACGAAAGCGCAGAGCCGCCGGCGGCTGAGCATCCACCGGAGTCGGCGCCCGCCGATACCACGCCCGGCGCCGTCAAGTGGCTACCCCCGAGAGCGGCCAGATAGATCGAATCTTCAGCGTTTTTGCTCTTCCGATTTTCACGACTTTGTTGACGGTAAAAACCGCGACAGCGCAATTTCATCAGCCTCGTTCCGGTCATGCTGGTATCAGCGCACGCAACGAGTGTGCATCTTTGAGGCGGCCTAGCAGCTTGCTGAAAAATGCTTTTCAGCAAGCTGCTAAGAATCAAGGTCTGGCTAGATGTCGGCCCGCGTAAGTGTGCTCAGCTCTGCCCGGCCCCGAAGCCTAGCGCCAGCTCCTCGGACCAGTGCTGCCACGACGCCGTCCACATTCGCAGACGATGCGCTTCGGTGTTCGCAAAAAAGCGCTCGGCATCGCGCACATGCCGGCCCATGGCACGGCTGGCGGCCGCCACCGCTTCATCGTCGAGTGCGTTGGCCCAGGGCTCGCCGATGATCTGGTGCACGATGAGGTTGGCGGTGGTCATGTCCAGCGCCAGCAGCGGGGCGCCGGCCATGACCATGAAGCGGTCGTTCACTTCTTCCACCATGCGCTGCACGAGATAGCTGCGCTCGAGCAGCTCGCACAGCCCCTCACCCTCGGGCAGCCGGTAAACGCTGAGAATGCGTGCCAGCAGCGGTGCGACCAAGCCTGCCTG
>JAUXNL010000376.1 GCA_030684415.1 Moraxellaceae bacterium
GGCGGGTGAAGAAGACGGTGTCGGCGCCGAGGGCGTGCTCGACCATTCGCAGCTCCTCACCGATCCGGAAGAAGCCGCGCAGTTCGTGAAAGACACCGGGGTGGATGCGCTCGCGATTGCCATCGGCACCTCGCATGGCGCCTACAAATTCACGCGCCCGCCCACGGGCGACATTCTGGCCATCGACCGCATCAAGGAAATCCATGCGCGTATCCCGGGCACCCACCTCGTGATGCATGGCTCGTCCAGCGTCCCGCAGGACTGGCTGGCGGTGATCAACGAATACGGTGGCGACATAAAAGAAACCTATGGTGTGCCGGTCGAGCAGATCGTCGAAGCTATCAAGCACGGCGTGCGCAAGGTCAATATCGATACCGACCTGCGTCTGGCAGCCACCGGCGCCATCCGCCGTCACCTCGGCAAGAACCCCGCCGAGTTCGATCCGCGCAAGTACTTCAAGGACTCCATCACCGCCATGCGAGATGTCTGCATCGATCGCTACCAGGCCTTCGGCACAGCCGGGCAGGCCAGCAAGATTCGCGTGCAATCGCTGGAGGCCATGACCGACCGCTATGCGCGCGGCGAGCTTGTGCAAACTGTGAGGTAATTCACGCTTCTTCCCGTTGCATGAAAAGGGCGCCTCAGGGCGCCCTTTTTTTATGCTCACGACCCCAGACCAGCGGCAATAAACGCTCCGTCAGTGGTGACGACACAAATAGTCGCCCAATCAAAGGTGTACTACCTTTGAAGCACTTGACGCAGGTCAAATTTTATTAAAAGAAATTTGACCGTTGCGCCAATGCAGGCCGGGTGAGCAGGCGCAGGCGAGGTTCGCATCTGCCGTTGTGACGCCCTTACAAGGATGGGAAGTGGGTCGGGGGAGTCATGGCAGATTCAGGTGCAGCAGTAGTGGCCGGCGTTGCGTCGGCCAGTGGTCGGCGCATGGTCATGCGGGTGCTGGTGGTGGATGACAGCGCCGCCGTGCGCCAGTACATGCTGGCCAAGCTTCGGCAACTTGCGGGCGACTCCTTCATTGTCGAGGCAGAGCAAGCGGCCTCCGGCGAAGAAGCCTTGGCGCTGGTCGAACAGCGTCCTTACGATCTTGTCTTTCTGGATGTGGTCATGCCGGGGATGGGCGGGCATGAAGCCTGTCGCCGGATAAAAGCGGTGCGCAAGACCCGCGTTGCCATGCTCTCCAGCCTGAAATCGCAGGCCGACCACCAGCAGGGGCATATTGCCGGCTGCGACAACTACCTCACCAAGCCGCCACGAGACGAAGATCTCCAGGCCGTTTTGCGCATCATGTACCTACGCAAATCCATTGCGTCCTGAGCCGGAGACTGTACATGGCCATGGATGAGGCACTGCGCGCGTTTCTGGTTGAAAGCACCGAAAACCTGGCGGCACTCGAAGAAGACCTGGTGTTGCTGGAGCGCAGCCCGCGCGACGCCGACATTCTGGCCCGGGTTTTCCGGGCCGTGCATACCGTCAAGGGCACGTGCGGCTTTTTTGGCTTTAACCGCATGGAGCGGCTGACGCATGTCGCCGAGGATGTGCTGGCGCAGTTGCGCGATGGCCACATTGCGCTCTCGCAAGTGCTGACCGGCACACTCTTTGAAATGATTGATGCCGTGCGCCACATGCTCGCGCGCATCGAGCAGCAGGGCGACGAAGGCGAAGAAGAATTTCCCGCACTGATAGACGCGTTTCATGCCGTGCTCGAAGGGCGCCATGTCGCCATGCCGGTAGCAGAGGCGCCCATGCCCTCCGACGATCCGGAGCGCCATGGTGTGGTGGCAGATTCGGCCATTCGTGTCGATGTCGGCCTGCTCGACAAACTCATGAATGTTGTTGGTGAGCTGGTGCTGACCCGCAACCAGATTCTCCAGTACGCCGGCAATCAGGCTGATCCCGCGCTCACCAGTGCCTCGCAGCGACTCAATCTCATCACGACCGAATTGCAAGAAGGCGTGATGAAAACCCGTATGCAGCCCATCAGCACCGTGTGGAGTGCATTTCCACGGCTGGTGCGCGATCTGGAAGTGCACACTGGTAAAAAAGTCCGGCTTGAGCGCGAAGGCGGCGAGACCGAACTCGATCGCAGTCTTTTGCAGGCCATCAAAGACCCGCTGACGCATTTGCTGCGCAACGCAATTGATCATGGCCTGGAAACCCCCGCTGCACGCCAAAAAGCCGGCAAGCCGGAAACCGGTCTGTTGCTGCTGCGCGCGTTTCATGAAAGCGGTTATGTCATTGTCGATATCAGTGATGATGGTGCCGGGGTCGATATTGATGCCGTACTCGATCGTGCGCTCACGCGCGGGCTGATTCGTCCGGAGCAAGCGGCCGGCATGAGCGAGCGCGACATCCTGCAACTGCTGTTTCTTCCCGGGTTTTCAACCGCCGCTCAAGTCACCAATCTTTCCGGGCGCGGCGTCGGTCTGGATGTGGTGCGCAATAATGTGGAGCGTGTGGGCGGCTCGGTCGATATCCAGACGCGCCGGGGTGAAGGCACTTCGTTCAAGGTCAAGATCCCGCTCACACTGGCCATCATTCCCGCGCTCGTCACCACTTGCCATGACGAGCGCTACGCCATTCCCCAGGTCAATCTGCTCGAAATCGTGCGACTCGACGCCAGCGAACGGCGCCAGCGTATCGAGGCCGTGCATGAGTCGCGCGTATTCCGTCTGCGCGGAAAATTGCTGCCGCTCGTGGATTTCCGCGAGGTGCTGCTGCTGCCGCAACGCAGTGATGAAAGCAGTGTGCACATCCTCGTGTTGCAGGCCGACAGTCGTTCCTTCGGTCTGATCGTGGACACCGTGCGCGATACCGAAGAAATCGTGGTCAAGCCGCTGGGCCGCCACTTCAAGAATGTGCCGTGTTTTGCGGGCGCCACCATCATGGGCGATGGCCGCGTGGCGCTGATTCTCGATGCCGTGGCCATAGCGCAGCGCGCCCATGTGCTGGCTGATACGCAACAGGGGTCGGCATGGAAGCAGGCACAGGAAACGGTAGAGGCAAAAAACCACGATCGGCATTCCTTGCTGCTGTTTCGCATCGGCACGCAGGCGCAGGGCGCCATACCGCTGTCCAGTGTGCAACGTCTGGAGGAATTCCCGGCGACGGCCATCGAGTATTCCTGCGGTGCCGAAGTCGTGCAGTACCGCAACATCATCCTGCCTTTGCTGCGCGTCACCCGTTTGCTAGAGGGCGGGCATGCCGATGTCTGGAAAGAAAGCCTGCAAGTGATTGTTCATGCCAGCGCAGAGGGTCTTGTCGGGCTGGTGGTCGATGGCATCGTCGATATTGTCGATACCGATGCCACGGCATTCATGAGTAAGCGCGGCAATGGAATCATCAAGGGATCCGCTGTGGTGCAAGGCCGTGTGACGGATCTCGTGGACACCGATGCGATTGTCCGTTTTGCAGAGCAGGCTCGCCGTACACAGGTTGCCATAGCAAAGGTGGAAGGAGGCAATGGTGAGTAAGGAAGCGCTGTATTGCACTTTTTATGTGGGCGAGCAGTTTTACGGCATGCCGGTCAACGACGTGCAGGAAGTGTTGCAGGCGCAACCACTGACCCGCGCTCCGTTGGCGCCGCCCGCTGTGGCTGGCCTGATGAATCTTCGTGGCCAGATTGTGACCGCGGTCGACGTGCGCCGTGTCATGCGCATGGCGGTCGGCGCCAGCCAGGAAGACAGCATGAATGTGGTCATTCGCCACGACAACAGTGAAGTCAGTCTGCTGGTTGATCGTATTGGTGATGTGATGACCGTAGATGAAGAAAAAGTCGAGCAGCCGCCGGAAACTCTCAAGGGTGTGGCGCGCGAATTCATTCGCGGAATTTTTCCGCGTGAAGATGGCTTGCTGCTGCTGATTGATGTGCACCGAATGCTGAATGATGACGCATGCCTGCGGGCAACCGCAGGGTCAGAACAATAAAACCGGAAGGAAACAGGGAGACTCACATGAGCGGCCAGGAATCAAAGTCGATTTTCGAGCGCATTGGCGGAACACCTGCCATCGAAGCCACCGTCACGGAATTTTATGAGCGGGTGCTCAATGACGACACGCTGGCCCGTTACTTCAAGGCCAAACGCATGCCCTACCTGAAGAAAATGCAGGTGGATTTTTTCACCCAGGCCTTGGGCGGCGGCGAGGTTTACAAAGGTCTTTCCATGAAAGACGCCCATGCGCGTCTGTCGGTTACGCCCGAGCAGTTTGGTCGTGTGGCCATGCATCTCAAAGATACGCTTCAGCATCTGGGCGTAGGAGCGGGGCTGGTGGACGAGGTGATGACGGCAGTGGGCGGGCTTGCCGACCAGATTGTGGGTGGCAGCGCCAAGCCGGCGGAAGTGTCGGAGTCGGCGGCGATTGCGCGTGATCTGGGTCTGAATCAGGACAAGACCGATGATTTGCTGGGCGAGTTGTCGGGCATGCGCGGTATTGTGGACAGCTTGCAAACCAATGTTTTCGTGGCCAGCACCGATCTGTACATCGTGTACATCAATCCGCGTGCGCTCGAAACCTTGCGCACGATTGCGGCCCCGATCCAGCAGGCCTTCGGCGTGCGCTTCGAAGACATTCTCAATGGCCATATTCACCGCTTCCATCGCGACCCCAAACGCGTTGAAGGCATTTTGCGCAGTCCGAACGTATTGCCGCATTCCGCTGACTTCACCTTTGGCGGCGTTACCCTGCGCACCCGCATCAACGCGGTTTACAACGGCACCCGGAAATTGGTCGGCTATACCGTGTGCTGGGAAGACGTGACCGCCGAGCTGGCCCAGAAAAATGAAATCCAGCGCCTGACCAATATGGTCGAGCAGATGCCGACAAACGTTTTCTTGTGCGATCTGGATCTGACGGTGGTGTACATCAATCCAGCGGCGCAGCGCACGTTGTCGAAGATCGAGAAGTACATCAATGTCAAAGCCGTCGACATGGTGGGCACCAACATCGACGTGTTCCACAAGAATCCGGCGCATCAGCGCCGCATACTGGCCGACCCGAAAAACCTGCCGCACCGCACCGTGATTACGGTGGGGCCGGAAAAACTGGATCTGCTGGTCAGTGCCATCATCGATGCTCAAGGCAATTACATCGGCCCGATGCTGACCTGGGAAATCATCACGGAAAAAGTCACGCTGGAAGAACGCATCCGCGAGTCGGTCGGCATTATTGCCACGTCATCTGACGCGATGATCAATACCAGCGGGCAGATGTCGTCGTTTGCCGCCGAAGCGTCTGTGCAGGCCAATTCTGTGGCGACCGCCGCAGAAGAAATCAACAAGAGCGTGCAGGCCGTTTCCAGCGGTATCGAAGAAATGGGGTCGAGCATCAAGGAAATCGCCAAGAATGCTAACGATGCCGCGCGCGTGGCCGATGAGGCAGTGCGTATTGCCGAAGGCACCAATACCACCATCAGCAACCTGGGTTTGAGTAGCGGTGAAATCGGCAAAGTCATCAAGGTGATTACCGGTATTGCACAGCAAACCAACCTGCTGGCCTTGAACGCCACTATCGAAGCGGCTCGTGCCGGTGAAGCTGGGCGCGGGTTTGCCGTGGTGGCCAACGAGGTCAAGGAGCTGGCGAAGGAAACCGCACGCGCCACCGAAGACATCGGCCAGAAAATCGAAGCCATTCAAGGTGGGGTGAAAGGCGCGGTCGACGGCATCGCCCGTATCAGCGAAGTGATTCATCACATTAGTCAGGTGCAAGGCTCGATTGCCTCCGCAGTCGAGGAGCAAACGATTACCTCCAACGAAATTGCCCGCCGCGTGATGGAGGCGGCCAAAGGCACGGATGACATTGCGCGCAGCATTACCAGTGTGGCGACCGCCGCCGGCAGCACCAGTGAAGGTGCGGCCAGCACGCGCGAGGCGGCAAGTGAGCTGGCCAAGATGGCGGCTGACCTGCAAGACCTCACGGCCACCAAGCGCAATTGATGCAAACCGACGCACAGCGACATGAACGCAACGACGCAGATCGACGCACAACAGGAGGTGTGTCATGCCACGAGCACTGGTGATTGATGATTCGCGCGCCATGCGTATCTTGCTGGGCGATACCTTGCGCGCCATCGGTTACGAAGTAGACGAAGCCGAGAACGGCAGTGCGGCCGTTTTGCGTCTGGACGATGGTCTGGCGCGCGAAGTCGCACTGGTGGACTGGAACATGCCCGTGATGAACGGGCTGGAGTTCATTCGCACGGTGCGCGCGGACAACCGCTTCCGTGCGCTGCGGCTGTTGGTCATCACCAGCGAAACCGAAGCCGAGCAGGTGATGGTGGCGCTGTCGGCGGGCGCCGATGAATACCTCATGAAACCGTTCACGCGCGAAACCCTGGTCAGCAAGCTGGAGATGCTGGGGCTGGTGTCATACGAGCCGCACGAGCCACATGAGCCGCACGAGCCACACGAGTCGTCGGGGATGGCATGACGCCGGTGCGCGTGTTCATTGTCGATGACACGGCCGTTGTTCGCCGTTTGCTGACGCAGATTCTGGAAGAAGAGCGCGACATGCTGGTGGTGGGCACGGCCGCCAATGGTGCTGAAGCCATGCAGCGGCTGCCGCGTGTCGAGCCCGACATCGTCATTCTCGATATCGAAATGCCCGACATGAACGGGCTGGAGATGCTCAAGGTCTTGCGCGCCTCGGGCTCGGCTTTGCCGGTGCTGGTCTTCAGCACCGTTACCGAGCGCGGTGCCATGGTCACGATTGATGCCTTGCTCCTGGGCGCCAATGATTATGTGACCAAGCCCTCCATGCTCGGCAGTGCAGCGGCGGCGCGTGAACACATCCGGCAAATGCTCGTGCCGCGCTTGCGTCAGTTGCTCGGCCGGCAGCCGCCTGTGCCAACTCCCTCGCCGTCATCTGCACCGTCATCTGCGCCGGTGCGGCTCTCGCCTTTGTTGCGCGGGCATCTGCCCGATCTGCCGCCCGGCCCGGTGGATGTTGTCGTGATCGGCGTGTCGACAGGCGGCCCTAATGCGCTCAGTGAATTGATGCCACGTCTGCCCGCCAACCTGCCGGTGCCGCTGTTGGTGGTACAACACATGCCGGCATTTTTCACCCGCGCGCTGGCCTTGCGTCTTGATGCGGTGTCGGCCTTGCAAGTGTGCGAGTGCACGGCGCCCTTGCGCCTGGAGCCGGGGCGGGTGGTGCTGGCCACCGGCGGCCGGCACATGGTGATCGAGCGCGAGGGTGACGACGTGCTGGCGCGGCCAGACGATGCGCCGGCCGAGAATTTTTGCCGGCCGGCCGCCGATGTGCTGTTCCGTTCGGCCGTGGAGAGTTATGGCGCGCGGGTGCTCGGCATCGTGCTCACGGGAATGGGGCAGGATGGCGAGGCCGGTTCGCGCGCCATTCGCGAACGCGGTGGCCATGTGCTTGTGCAAGACCGCGCCAGTTGCGTGGTCTGGGGCATGCCGGCGGCCGTGGAGCAGGCCGGCCTGGCCAGCAAGGTGGTGCCGTTGGCCGAAATGGCGGCGGAAATCGTTGCGCGGGTGTCGGTGTCGCGGCCGTGGTACGAGGCGGTGGTCAACCCATGAGTGCACATGAAAGCGGGCTGCTCTCGGATGACGACATCCAGACGGTGCTCACCTGCATCCGCCGTCGCGCCGGGCTCGTGTTCGAGCCCGAGAAACGCTATCTGGTGGAAAGCCGTCTGCAAAAACTGGCGCAGTCCGAAGGCAAAAGCCTCGCGCAACTGGTGCAGGCACTGGACGCCGGAGACGAGCGCATCGCGCTCGCGGTCACCGAGGCCATGACGATTCAGGAAACCTATTTTTTCCGCGACCCGTGGCTGTTTGACTCCCTGCGCACCGAGGTGATCCCGGCGTTGTTGCAGCGCCGTGCCAGCGAGCGTTCCCTGCATCTATGGTGCGCCGCCTGCGCTACCGGGCAAGAGGTCTGGAGTCTGGTGCTGCTGCTCGAGAGTATTCCTGAGCTGGCCGGATGGGATGTGCAAATTCTCGCCAGCGATTTTTCGCCCCAGGCGCTGGCGCGCGCACAGGCCGGGCGCTACAGCCATATGGAGGTCAATCGTGGCCTGCCGGCACGCGAACTGGCCGTGCATTTCCGCCGCCATGGGCTGGAGTGGGAGATTGATCCGGCGTTGCGGCGCCGGGTCACTTTCCGCCAGATCAATCTGGTGGAGCCGTGGCCGGACATGCCGCGCTTCGACATTGTGCTGCTGCGCAATGTGCTGATCTATTTTGACGAGCCGACCAAGCGTGAGGTGCTGCTGCGTGTCAGCAACGTCATGCAGGCCGACGGCTTTCTCTTCATGGGAGGGGCAGAGTCGCCGGTAGGAGTGGTGGATCGCTTCCTGCCTGGCGTCAGCAACCGCGCCTGCTACCATTTTCTGCAGAGGAACTCATGATGCTGATGAACACCATGCCCGCACAGGAGCACCTGTGTGACATCACGGAAAATGTCTGGATGGGTTTTCTGGACCTTCCCCTGCAGCGGTCGACAGGCCTGCCCGTTGCCTGTGAGTGCGCCGCGTCGATCATGATCGAGGGCGCCTGGAACGGGCAGGTGGTGGTAGCCTGTTCGCGCCGCTTGGCCCAGCGCGTGGCGGCCGTCATGTTCCAGTGTGAAGACAGCGAACTGCGCGAGGCGCTCTGGGCCGATGCCCTGAACGAGATTGCCAACATCATCGGCGGCAACGTGAAGTCACTGCTGCCATCGCCCAGCCGGCTCGGCCTGCCGCACTTCCACACCGCCTGGGTGCCACCGGAGTCCGGGCAGGTGGCCACATTCAGCAGCGAAGGCGATGCCTTGCATGTCTTGTTGATAGAAGCATCGGGCTGATCGAGGGCTTGCATCCCGATTGCCAATGCCTACTCTAGGCGGACTCGTGACTTGCGAGCCGCAACGGATCAGGGCGGCCGTGCACGAGCAGCAGGCCGCGCCTGCTCCCGCTCGACAAAACAACAAGGATTGCCATGAGCCAGCGCTACCGTCTCGTTTTCCGCGGCAAGTATTTGCCCGGCATGCCACCCGAAGAAGTCTGGTCGGCACTGGCGGACCTGTTCAAGGTGCCAGAGGCCCGCGTGCAGACCTTGCTGGCATCCGTGCCAGCCGTCATCAAGCACGATGTAGATATCGAACAAGGCAACCGCTACATGGAGGCGATTGCCGAAGCCGGGCTGATCACGCATCTGGAGCCGATGCAGGAAGGCGGAAAAGACCCGCTGCCCGCCGGCGCCTGGGATGGCATCGATCGCCGTTCCGGGCGCGACCGCCGCATTGAAGCCGACCGTCGCGCCTCCTTGCGCGGCACCGCCATCCAGCCTTCCCGCCGGCGCAGCCCGGGGCGCCGCAAGACCGATTTCGAATAACCCTCAGGTGTTGCTCAGCAACGCCTCCACCAGTGCCGGCACCACTTCGCTGGCCGGGCCGTAGCGGTGCTCCGCAAACGCCGTGCGCGTTTGCGTGGGCTCCAGATTGATCTCGATCGTGTGCGCTCCCGCCGCACGGGCCCGCTGCACAAAGCCCGCCGCTGGATAAACATTCCCTGATGTACCAATGCTCAGAAAGAGCGTGCAGCGCGCTAGCGCCGTCTCGATGGTGTCCATGTGGTAAGGCATTTCGCCGAACCAGACGATGTCCGGGCGCAGACGGCCCGGCTGGCCGCAGCAGGCGCAGACGGTGGTGGTGTCGAGTGGCTCGCTCCAGCGGTAGCGTTGCCCGCTGTACTGGCAAAAGACCGACAGCAGTTCGCCATGCATGTGCAGCAGGTTCTGGCTGCCAGCGCGCTCGTGCAGGTTGTCCACGTTTTGCGTCACCACCAGCACGCTGCCCTCATGTTCGCGCTCCAGTCTGGCCAGTGCGAGATGGGCGGCATTGGGCGCGATGGTCGGTTCTTGCAACTGCGCGCGGCGCGCGTTGTAAAAGCGCTGCACCAGTGCCGGGTGGCGCGCAAAGGCCTCGGGGGTGGCGACCTCTTCGATGCGGTGGTCTTCCCACAGGCCGTCGGCGGCGCGAAAGGTGCGGATGCCGCTTTCAGCGGAAATGCCAGCGCCAGTCAGAATGACAATGCGCGCAGGGTTGTGAGGGTATTCGGGCATGAGGATGTGCGCTCTACGGCAGGAGGACGAATGCGATCATGCTATAACCCTGTTTGCGCGACCGGAACCCGTTTCATGCCGACACAGATGACCTCGCCCTCATGACGACACGCCACCCGAGCCTGGATATTGCCGCCGTCCAGCGTGCCCTGCTGCATCTCGATTTATCCGTTTATGCACCGCTGACCGGTGCGCTGGCCGATCATGCGCGGCATTACGGCATCGACATGGAAGCGCAGGTGCCGGGCGTGCGCCATTACACCGGCTGGTTCGAAGCGCCCGGCTACCAGCTCGCGGCGCATGCCTTCCTGCCGGAAAAACCGCGTTGCACCCTGTTCATCCTGCACGGCTATCTCGATCACGCCGGGCTTTACCGGCACCTCATCCGCGATGCGCTGGAGCAAGGCGCCGCCGTCTTCATTTTCGATTTGCCCGGCCACGGGCTTTCCAGCGGCGAGCGTGTCGACATTCCGGATTTTGCCGATTACCAGATGGTGCTGAACGCCGCACTTGCGCAATACGGCCCGGAGTTGCCCGCCCCGTTTTACGCGCTGGGCCAGAGCACCGGCGGCGCCATCCTCATGGACCACGTGCTCAGTGCCTGCGCACGTGGCGATACGCCTGCGTTCGAGCGCGTGTTGCTACTGGCGCCCTTGCTGCGCCCGGCGCAGTGGCGGCAGATCCGTTTCGGCTATTGGCTCATGCACTGGCTCAAGCCTTCGGTGCCGCGCGTGTTTCGCCGCAACAGTAGCGACGATGCTTTTCTGCAGTTCGTGCGCGACAACGATCCGCTGCAAGAGCGCCAGGTACCCATGGGCTGGATTGGCGCGCTCAAGCAGTGGGTTGCGCACATGCTCATGCTGCCGCCTTGTGATTTCCCTGTGCTGCTGGTGCAGGGCGAGCGCGACGAAACTGTCGACTGGTGCGGCAATGCCGAATTCGTGCGCACGCATTTCCGCGTCGTGCACGAGGCGCGACTGCCGCAGGCCTCACACCATCTGGCCAACGAGCGCACCGACTTACGGGCGCCTGTGCATGTCGCCCTCGCCAGTCTGATCAGCCCGGATTCTGTACTGGCTACTTGAGCTGCTTGCCGGCCTCTTCTACCCTCACCGCACTGTTTTTCCTGCAAGGACGTCCTCATGACCCGCACTTCCCATCACTGGCGTTTTTTCCGCTCGGGCGGCTTCGACCAGGCTCGTATCGACACCCCGGCGGATTTGGCGGCCCTGCGCACGCTCGACCAGAAACTGTGGACCGCGCTGGCCTGCCCCGTGAACGGACTGGAGTTTGATGCGCGCACGCTCACCTATATCGACAGCGACAAAGACGGCCGCATCCGCGCACCAGAGCTGCTCGCCGCGGTCGACTGGGCGCTGGCGCGCCTGGCCAGCCCGGGAGTGCTGTTCAAGGATGAGGGGCTGCCCTTGTCGGCACTGGCCGACAACGACGAAGGTCGTGCGCTGGCCGCCGCCGCCCGCCGCCTGCTCGCCAATCTCGACAAGCCCGAGGCCACCACACTCAGCGTGGCCGACACCGACGATCTGGCGCGTGTGTTCCCGCCGCAAAAACCCAATGGCGACGGCCTGCTGCCTGCCACCATGACCGACGACGACGTGCTCAAGGCCGCGATTGCCGACATCATCACCGCGCAAGGCGCAGAAACCGATCGCAGTGGCGAGCCCGCCACATCGGAAGAGCGCATCAACGCCTTTTTTGAACAGGCCGACACCTTGCTCGCCTGGCAGGCACGCGGCGCCGACGCCGCGCTGATGCCGCTCGGCGATGCCACCACCGACGCCGTGGCCGCGCTCAATGCCGTGCGTGCCAAGATTGATGACTACTTCACCCGCGTTCGCTTGGCCGCATTCGATCCGCGCGCCGGCGCGCTCATGAATGGCGATGAAGCCTTGCTGGTGCAACTCGCCACGCAGGATCTGGCCACCGGCAATGATGCCGCCGGCCTGCCGCTGGCCAATGTGGCCGCGGGCCGCGATTTGCCCTTGGTCGACGGACTCAACCCGGCGTGGAGGGAGCGCGTCGAGGCCTTCCGTGAAAAAGTGGTAACGCCGCTGCTGGGCGAACGCGCCGCGTTGACGGCTGCCGAATGGGCGTCGCTGAGCGCCACCTTTGCCGCGCATCAGGCGTGGCTGGCCGAACGCCCCGCACAAGCGATTGATCTGCTGGAGCCTGCACGCGTGCGTGCGCTGGCCGACAGCGACATCAAAGAGAAATTGCTGGCGCTGGTGGCAGACGACAAAGCGGTGGCCGCCGAAGCCGAAGGCCTGCTCGATGTCGACCGTCTGGTGCGCTTCCAGAAAAATCTGGTCACGCTGCTCAATAATTTCATTTCCTTCCGCGAGTTTTACACGCAGCGTGAAAAAGCCGTTTTTCAGGCCGGCACGCTGTTCCTCGATGGCAAGAGCTGCGATCTTGTCGTGCGTGTGAATGATCTGGCCAAGCACAGTGCCATTGCTGGTAATAGCGGCACGTATCTCGTGTATTGCGAGTGCACACGCCCGGGCACGGCACAGAAAATGACGATTGTCGCCGCCATCACCGCCGGCGACAGCGGCAACATCACCGTGGGCCGCAACGGTATTTTCTACGACCGCAACGGCGCCGATTGGGATGCCCATGTCATCAAGCTCATCGAGCACCCCATCAGCGTGCGCGAAGCGTTCTGGACGCCGTATCGCCGCATCGGAAAGATGATTGGCGACCAGATGCAGAAAATGGCCGCCTCGCGCGACAAGGCCATGGAAGAAAAATCGGCCGCCAGCGTCACCGCGTCTGCCGCGCATGTGGAAAGTGCGCCGGCCGCCGCGCCTGCGGCGCCCGCCACACCGCCGGCGCCGCCGTTTGATATCGCCAAGTTCGCCGGTATTTTTGCCGCCATCGGTCTTGCCATCGGCGCCATCGGCACCGCGCTTGCCGCTGTAGCGGCCGGCTTTCTGCAATTGCTCTGGTGGCAGATGCCGCTGGCCCTGCTGGGTGTGGTGCTGCTGATTTCCGGCCCGTCGATGGTGCTGGCCTGGTTCAAGCTGCGTAAACGCAATCTCGGACCGCTGCTCGATGCCAACGGTTGGGCCGTGAATACCTCAGCCCGTATCAACATCGCTTTCGGCACGGCGCTCACGCAGTTGGCGAAGCTCCCGGAAGGTGCTGAGCGCGCCATCAGCGATCCGTACGCCGCCAAAAAGAGTGGCTGGGTTACGTTGCTGGTGGTGGCGGCCATCGCCGCCATCGGCTGGTGGGGCTACACCCACGGCTGGTTCTGATTCCGTCGTTTGTGGAATCTACATCGGCTCTGCATCTTGATAGTTCCCCGATATTTTCGGGAGGCAAGCAAAAGCAGGTTTTTCAGTGTTTCTTTAATGTGCTAGTACTGCCTCGCCAATAGGGAATTCTGTTGGCGTGTTTTTTAAAACCGTAAATCGAAAGGAATCACATATGTTGTTTTTCAAGAAAAAAGCGGAATTCTACAGGCTCATGTTGGCGGTATTTTCCGCTTTTCTAATGGGGCCAGCGTTTGCTGCGTTGATTGGTTCCACATTTGTTGTTAACCCTACGTCTGCAGGAAGTCAGGAGGTCATTGCGGCAAAAGCAGGTGCAAATGGTGATCGTGTAGTCATGTGGAAAGACATGGCTAGTGGCGGCTTGGTTTTTATGCAGAGATATGATGCAGCTGGCACAAAAATACATGCGGCGCCATGGAATGTGGGAAATGGCATTACTGATGTGGCGGTTGGAAGAGTCGGTCAGTATGTAGTTGTTAGTGTGGAGCAGGATGGTGCTGGGAAGTCTGTCTATGGCACTGTTTATGACAGAAATGGGAATGTCACTGTAAATAAATTCAAATTGAATGGCTTAAGTAATTCAAATATTTATGGTGCTCGTGTTGCAATAAATGAGGCTGGAAAGTTTGCCGTTTTATGGACGGCGGGTAGTGGATCAAGTTATGCCGTGTATGCCAGAGCTTTTTCTGCTGCCGGAGTCCCGGTTTCGATGGAGAGTTCGCTTTCTGCCCCCAGTGCAAATCAGTTTCATGGAGATATTGCGATTGATGGGGCGGGGAATTATTCCGCTGTTTTTGTAAGTGTTACGACGACGGCAGATGTTTTAATGCGCCGATACTCGGCAAATGGGGTTCCGGCTTCTGCTGCATTTATTGTGAGTACTTATACGGCGTCTACTCAGGCTGGCGTCATGTTGGCAATGAATGATGAAGGAAATTCTGTTGTCGTATGGGAAAGCTATGGGCAGGACGGGTCTGGGTATGGAATATATGGGCAAAGAGTAAATGCTGCGGGCTCAAAAATCGGAGCAGAATTCAGGGTGAACTCTACAGTGCAAGGAGAGCAGCAGCTTGCAGATGTTGGCATCATGGATGATGGGAAGTTTTCGGTTGTATGGCGTACGGATAACAGTGCGGCAGTTCCGGGAACTTTGCCGTCGATACGAGTTCGTGATTTCTCTGCGGCGGCAGTTGCCGTTGCATCTGAGTCCGTGATTGTTTCCGAGGTTGCTGCAATGCTGCCATTCATCGCTATGGATCCATCTGGACATTCGCTTGTGGCATGGATGGCGGCGGATGAAACGGGACAGTTTGATGTCAGAGCAAGGCTCCATCGGCATGGATCTGTAGTTGCTGTAACAAGCTTGACCTCGGGTGTTGCTAAAAGCGGGTTGTCTGGCGAGGCGGGCACTTGGAAATATTTCAGAATCATTGTGCCATCAGGTGCCACATCACTTACTTATACGCTTACTGGTACGGGCGAAGCGGATATTTACGGTCGATTGGCGGCGGTTCCATTGACTACTGATTATGAGTTCTTCTCTGCGAATCCGGGAAGTGGTGAGGGAATTATCATTTCTACTCCACCAGCCGGCGCATTCATCATTGGAGTATATGGTTACGGCGCATACAGTGGCGTTTCACTTAAAGCGACTGTTCAGTAATTCGTAAAAATAAAAAAACCCGCGCGATGCGCGGGTTTTTTTATGGCGTTGTTGGTGCCAGGCATCAGCATCAACAACGCCGTATCAACAAAACAGCACGGCTACCGATCAGCCGCCGAGCAGGCTCTTCTTCCGGGTCTTGCGGATTTCCTTTTCGCTCTGGAACTCCACCAGGCCGCTCTCGATGTCGGTCAGCTTCATCGTGAACTTGTAATACACATCCTTGGTGTTGCCCGCGGTTTTCACGATGGACGAGAAATTTCCGTAGAGCATGTACTGCGCGCCGAGCTGACGGCCCGCCTGTACCGACTTGGCTTCGTCCACCAGGCCACTGTTCTTCTGGTAGTCGAGTTGCTTCATCACGGCGTCAACGGCCGTCATGTCCACAAAGCGGAACTTGCCGGAGTTGAGCAGCTTGGTGGAAATGGTGTCGGTCACCGATTCGGTGTCGATGTGCTCGGTGGTCTTGTTCTTGATCTTGTCGACAAAAAGGATCGGGCGTTTGCCGCCAGCACCAATCTGCGCCACGGCACCCGAGGCCAGCATGTCGTCGACCATCTTGTCGGCAATCAGTTGCAGGTCGGTGGAGCCGAAAGAGGTGTTCACGGTTTCAACCGCCGTGGCATCGCCGTATTGCACGGTGGAGCAAGCGGAAAGGCCCAGCAGGCCGGTGGCCAGCAGCGGAACGAGAATGAGCGAACGTTTCATTATTTGGTGACTCCCTGCGGGTTGCGAATCTGGATCTGGAAGCGTTTGGCCTTGTCGTGCGGGCCGGTGGAATTGACGCTGAGCTGGTCTTTCGAATTCAGGAAGCCGGACTTCCACGGACGGTTTTCTTCGTCAACCGGCATCTCGTGTTCATCCAGCCACACAATCTTGTATTCGAATTTTTGGGCAACGCCAGATTTGTTGAAGAGGATGGCGCGCACTTGCGGCAGGCCACCTTCCGTCGCTACCACTGCCGATTTTTGGACTTCGATCACACCGGCCAGTTCGCCGCCACGGTAATTGACGATCTTGGATGACGGCGAGCTGGCGCAAGCCGCCAGCAACAGGCTGCTGCCCAGAAAAGCGGCCATAGCGATTTTTTTCATGACGATCTCCCTGATATTGCGATACGTTGCGACGTGTCGTAGACGACGCCACGGCCTCACTAACGTCCCAGCCCGCCCGTATGGCGGCCAGAACAAATACGGTTTTGCATCCACTGCTTTATCTGCAGCATCAGGCTCATTGGCGGTATCAGAGCGTGCTGCTGGCATTCGCACTCGGTTGCAGCCGCCCGCTGCCCGCCGTGTGGCCAAGCCCCAAGCTTACAAAGGATACACGCGACTGTACGTCTTGCCCGGCAGAACGGCCAAGTGCACCAGTGTCGGTCTTCCGTTACGCACCTCGATGTCGAGCGGCGCCAGCCCCGGTAACGACACGCGATGCGTGCCGGCGCTGAGCGGCAGGCGCAACACTTGGCCACTGCCCGGCAGCGTCAGCCACGAGCGCAGGTCGGCCTGATCGGTGACCAGGCTGTACACCGAGCCCAGCAGGCCCAGCAGCGGGTCTTGCTCTTGCAGCTTGCGCTGCATTTCCTGCTTCGAGGCGAGGCGGAGGAAAGCGCGCGCCATCATGCCCGGCAGCTCGTCTTTCAGGGTGCGCACGGCCAGCGCTCGCGTGTCCACCAGCAGCGCCGTTTCCAGCGAGGCGCCGTTCACCGTCACCACCATGCTTTGCGCGGCGGGCACATTGCCGGCATAGACCGGAAAGCTCACGTTATTGGTGGTTTTCGATGTCCAGATCGGAATGTTCAGCGGCGATTTGGCGGGCACATAGCCTTCTTCCAGATAAATCACCAGCTCGCCTTCACCGGCCTTGGGCGCCACCTGCACATTGCCCAACTGGCGCGCGAGCTTTTCGGCATCTTCCAGCCCGCTGCGCAGGCCGGTGCGCACCACATCGCGCTGCACATAGCGGTTGTCGGGCACGAGTTCGAGCGCCTTGCGGTAGTCGATATAGGCATCGTTGTGCTGGCCGGTGGCTTCGTAAATCAGGCCCGACAGATAGAAGGTAGCGGCATTCTGGAAGCTGCTTTTCACGCGGCCAGCGGCAATGTCCATGCCGCTGAAATAATTGCCGTAGCGCTCCGCATCGAAGCCTTTGCTTTCCGCTTCATTGCGCGCCTTGTCGACCGACTTTTCCTTTTTGGCCAGCGCCTCGTTCTGGATCAGGTTGGCGCGGCGCACTTCGACCAAGGCGCCGGTGGCATCGCCATTGGCCAGAAAGTTGAGCGCCTGGTACTGGTGCACGAATACTCGCTCGTACAGGCTGCCGTTGTAGGGGCGGGCATTGTCGTTGGTGAGCAGGCTGGCGCCAGAGGCCAGTGATGCTGTGGCCGAAATCGTCGCGCGGTTTTCCAGATTCTCGTAAGCGCCAATCGCGCTTTCGAACGCCGAGCGGCTGTCGTCCGCCTTGCCGGCGAGCTGGCCGATACGGCCTTGCTCCTGCAAATACAGCAGGCGGTCGGCCGAGCTGCGCTTGTTGGTCAGCGACGCAAAAGCGCTGTCCGCCTGACCGGTATCCAGCGCCCGCTGCCAAGCCGCCGCTTGGCCGGGGTAGGGGCTGAGCACCGAGCTGGCCGCGCAGCCGCCCAGAATGAGCGGTGCCAGCACAAATGTCAGGACACGCGGCAAGGTCCGAAACAGCGTCATGCAGAAAATTCCGTGGCGATGGGCAAGAGAGCGGCGCGGTTACCAGCGCGGCCCCGGCGGAAGATCAGCCGCTGGCGCGGCAGTGGCCGAGGCCTGCGTCTCCGCGCGGCGCACCATCATGCCACTGGCCGCCGTGCCCGCGCCTTCCATTTCGGCTTTCACGAAGCGCGGCTGCACCAGCGTCACACGGGCGCGGCCCACTTCTTCTTCCGTGCTGCCCAGCGATTCGCGTGTGTCCATGTCGATGATGTCGGCGCCCTGGCTCAACACCACCAGCGTATCGCCCACTTTCAGGCCGCTGCTTTCTGCGCCCCGGTTCAGGTAAATGGCGCGGCCTTCCACGCGCGCCACGCGCAGCGGGAACACCGTGTCCGTCACCCGGCCCACCATGGTGGCGGCCGCCTCGGCCAGCAGCTTGCTGCCC
>JAUXNL010000392.1 GCA_030684415.1 Moraxellaceae bacterium
GGGCAGAAGTTTTGTAGGTGCGGCTTCAGCCGCACAGCCGCTGATCTTTCAACGGGCAGCCGCACATGACGCATCTTTTGGTGTTGCGGTGGCGGCGATGCAGCTCTTTGCGGGGTATGGCTGTGCGGATGAAGCCGCACCTACGGGCCGGGGCAGAAGTTTTGTAGGTGCGGCTTCAGCCGCACATTCGCTGTGCAATCAAAGAGACGCCGTGTAGGGCGCATGCTTCTATATGCAGGCCAAGCGGCGGGTTGGCGTCTCTCCTCAAGTGCGGCAACGCCTCGACAGTCTGCTGATGAGAGCAGAGAGCGGTCTGTATGACGGCACGCGCGGGCTTGCCTGCGTATAATCCGCGCCCATGTCTGCGACCCCACCTGAATCTTCCGCGCTGCCTTCCGTTCCTGCACTGCGCGACGCCATCGCCAGCTGCCTGACCCGCGATCGCCATCGTCTCGGCCAGCGTCTGCGCGAGCTCGACCGCCTGCGCGATGCCGCACAGCGCGCGCAAAAACAGGCCGCCCTGGCCGAGGCCGTCGCCCGCTCGCAGGCGGCCGTGGCCGCGCGCGCGGCGCGCCTGCCGGCGCTCACCTATCCGGACTTGCCGGTGGCGGCGCGCGCGGACGACATCATCGCGGCCATCCGTGGGCACCAGGTGGTGGTGATTGCCGGCGAAACCGGCTCCGGTAAAACCACGCAATTGCCCAAGCTGGCGCTGGCCGCCGGCCGAGGCGTTCACGGCCTGATCGGCCACACGCAGCCGCGCCGCATTGCCGCGCGCGCCGTGGCCACGCGCATTGCCGAGGAAATCGGCTCGCCGGTGGGCGAGCTGGTCGGCTTCAAGGTGCGCTTCACAGACGAATCATCTCCGGACGGTTTCATCAAGCTGATGACCGATGGCGTGCTGCTGGCCGAGCTGGCGCAGGACCGTTATTTGAGCGCCTACGACACGTTGATTATCGACGAGGCGCACGAGCGTTCGCTGAACATCGATTTTCTGCTCGGTGTGCTGAAGCAGATATTGCCGAAGCGGCCGGACCTGAAAGTCATCATCACCTCGGCCACCATCGACGTGGACCGCTTCAGCCGGCATTTCCGTGATGCGCAAGGGAATGACGCGCCGGTGATTTCTGTCGAGGGCCGCACGTATCCTGTGGAGGTGCTGTACCGGCCGATTGCGGAAGCGGGCGCTGCTTCCGATGAAGACGAAGGCTTTGATGCGATTGAAGAAGCCATTCCGCGCGCGGTGCTGGCGGCGGTCGACGAATGCCTGCAACTGGAGCGGCAGAAAGGCCGTGCGGGGCAGGGCGACATTCTCGTGTTCTCAAGCCACGAGCGCGAGATTCGTGAAATTGCCGAGGTGTTGCGTAAATACGGCCCACCGCACACGGAAATCCTGCCGCTGTATGCGCGGCTGTCGGTGGCCGAGCAGCAGAAAGTGTTCCAGAGCGGGCGTGGCCGGCGCATCGTCATCGCCACCAATGTGGCGGAAACTTCGCTCACCGTGCCCAATATCCATTACGTGATTGACCCCGGTTTTGCACGCATCAGCCGTTATTCCTGGCGCAGCAAGGTGCAGCGCTTGCCTATCGAGGCCGTGGCGCAGGCCAGCGCCAACCAGCGCAAGGGCCGCTGCGGTCGTGTGGCGCCCGGCGTGTGCATCCGCCTGTACAGCGAGGCGGATTTTCTGGGGCGCGCTGAATTTACCGAGCCCGAAATCCGGCGCACGAATCTGGCAGCGGTCATTTTGCAGATGGCAGCGTTGCGCCTGGGCGAGATCGACAGCTTTCCATTTCTGGATGCGCCCGATTCGCGCTTGATCAGCGATGGCCTGCGTCTGCTGGAAGAGCTGGGGGCGGTGGATGCAGAGGCCAGACTCACCGATATCGGCCGTACGCTCTCGCGCTTTCCGGTGGACCCGCGCATTGCCCGCATGTTGCTGGAGGCGCGCGAACGTGGGGCGTTGCGTGAGGTACTCATCATCGCGGCCGCGCTGGGCAGCCAGGACCCGCGCGACCGCCCGCACGATCGCCAGCAGGCGGCGGACGAGCGCCATGCACAATTCCGTCATCCAGAATCCGATTTTCTCTGGTACGTGAAATTGTGGGACACGCTGGAGGCGCAGCGTGGCGATCTCACCGAAAACCAGCGCCGTGAATTTGCGCGCCGGCATTTTTTGTCATGGCTGCGCTTGCGCGAATGGCGAGAGACGCATCGGCAGTTGTTGCAACTGTGCCGTGACATCGGCTGGGATGTGGGAGCGGGCAGCCTTGTGAGTGGTGGCGCGTTAGCAGCCATAGCGGTGAAGAACACGCAAAACGTGGGTGACGTTGCAAAAGGCGTGGTGCCTTTGCAAGCGCCGGCCCTCTCCCGGCGGGAGAGGGAGAAGGGCATGTCGGTGGTGAGTCCGGCCCCTCACCCCGGCCCTCTCCCCGCAGGCGGGGGGAGGGAGAAAAGCATGCCGTCGGCGAAAGCGGTAGACAGTGCGAGCGCATCAAGCGGTGGTCGCCATGCTGCGGCGGCAGGCCGTGTCGCTCCTTCTGTCGTTCCCGCGCAGGCGGGAACCCAGCGACTGATGACTGCCTCGCAAAATGACAAGGCTCTGGGTTCCCGCCTGCGCGGGAACGACGAAGTGGACGGTGGGCGAGAGGGGAGCGATGTGGCGGCGCCCGACAGCGTGAATTACGAGGCAGTGCATCGCTCGTTGCTGGCAGGGCTGCTCTCGCGTATCGCGCAAAAGCAGGAAGACCGCGAGTATCTGGCTGCCCGCGGACAAAAAGCGTTTGTGTTTCCGGGCTCGGTGCTGGCAAAGAAAGGCCCACCCTGGATCATGGCGGCCGAGCTGGTGGAAACCGCGCGCGTGTATGCGCGCACGGTGGCGCGCATCGAGCCGGAGTGGGCCGAGGCCATCGGTGGCGACCAACTCAAGCGTCGCCATTTTGAGCCGCACTGGGAAAAGCGTCAGGGCCGTGTGGTCGCGTTTGAACAGATAACGCTGTACGGCCTCATTCTGGTGGCCAAGCGTAAAGTGGGTTACGAGGCCATCAACCGTATCGAGGCGCGCGAAATTTTTATCCGCAGCGCGCTGGTCGAAGGGGATGTTGAGCTGAAGGCAGCCTTTTTCCGCCATAACCGCGAGCTGATCGACGATGTGCGCGTGCTCGAAGACAAGGCGCGGCGCCGCGATATTCTGGTGGATGAAGAGGCGCTGTTCGCTTTTTACGATGAGCGCCTACCGCCGGAAGTGGCCGGACTGACGGCGTTCGAGGGCTGGCGCCGCGATATCGAGCGGCAAGACCCTCAGCATCTTTTTCTCACCCGTGACTATTTGCTGGCGCGTGACGATGCGGACGACCACGCCGGCAGTGATGATTTTCCGGACAGCCTGGAGCTGAAAGGGACCCGCTTTGCGCTGGAGTATCGTTTCGAGCCCGGCCATGTGGCCGATGGCGTGAGCCTGCTGGTGCCGCTGGGCCTGCTCGATGAAGTGGACGAGACGCGCCTTGGCTGGCTGGTGCCAGGCTTGTTGGCGCAGAAAATCGAGGCGTTGCTGAAAAACCTGCCCAAGCCGCTGCGCCGTTTATTGGTGCCGGTGCCGGACACGGCGAAAGCCTTGCTGGCCGCCATCAGCGATGGCATTCCTGCGCCCGCCAACGCCAACGCCAACGCCAACGCCAACGCCAACGCCAACGCCAACGCCAACGCC
>JAUXNL010000394.1 GCA_030684415.1 Moraxellaceae bacterium
CTATACCGAAAATAGAAAACGCATAAAGAGGCAATTGATAGCGACCAAGCTCGATGCCACTTGAGGCCTGGTCTAGCACACGCGACAACTTCAGCGCCGTCACCAATGCCAAGGCAACTAAAACCAGCGTCCAGGTCGAGCAGTAAACCCAAAACGCCAGACCTGCCATACAAAATACAACACCAGCGCCTATTGCAATGGCAACGCCTTTGCCAAATTTATCGCCCACTGCACGTAAATAGCGGAGCATGAGACGAAAGAACAGTACGCCTATCAGGAATCCAATCAGTGCGTACACGCCTGTTCCCCTTTCTTTTGTAGCGTATTGAGCACCATGTTACGGACCAAAGACCAGAAGTTGTTGATCGTCCAATAGAGCACGAGCCCTGCCGGACTGCCGTACAGCAGCACCAGAAAGAACAGCGCCAGCGCAATTCCCTGTAGCCGCTTTTTGCGATCAGTAACGTAGTAGAGGACCGAAATCATGTTGATGGCGGTCATCAGCAAGGGAAGGAAGTTGATGCCGCCAAACATGCCATCCGGACGCCCCAGATCCTTGATCTGGCCATAATCGGCCCCCTGCAATGCCGGCAGGCTTGACAGAAAATAATAGACACTGGCAAACACCATGATTTGCAAGAAAAGCTCGCTCGATGTCAGCAAACTCTGAATAGGGTGATAGCCATATTGACGATGCACGGCACGAATATAGAAATATCGCTCGCGGCCTTTGAAATGGGTTTTCATGCGCGCGACATCGCTATTCATTCTTTCGCTTTTTTCACGTCCTTTCCGTGCCCGTAGCTCCATCTCACGGTATAGGGGGGAAAGAATGAGATTCAGCATGAGGCTGAATGCAATGATCCGGCCTCCCAATGACAATCCATCCGGGAAGTAAAAAACCCCTTTATAGATCACCATCAGTGGCTGCAAAAAGATGACATCGAGAATGTCCATCATTTCGCCACCTGTGCGCCAACTCGTACGGTCTCGCCCTCTTCTGCCATACGCTTTTCACACTGGTAAATTTCTTCCAGCTGGTTGGCTGCAATCTCACTGGCAGTATCAAAGTTATAAACAACTTGTCCGCGCACCTCGACAAGTCGTGTGGCCGAATGCCCGGCCAGTGTTCGCTCCAGATGGATCAGAATCTCCGGCATCTCTGAAGGCGGCATCGGGACGATGAAATCGGCACACAAGCGCCTCAGCTCACTACCTCCTCCCAATACCTCGCCCTCCAAACCGCCCAATCTCTCTTTCTGATCGACAATCAACACCGGCCGCTCATGAATGAACGCAAACTCATGGGCGATACCCGAAATGTCACTGAGCAGGATGTGTGCCTTTGCCATGGCCTGTTCCGGGGTTCTACCCGTGTCCACTTCGACACCTTCAAGTGCGAGGATTCGCTCATACAGCTCGGTCTGCGACACCTTCATCTGCGGGTGCGGTCGCACAATGACGCGATAGCGCTGGGCGATGGCCGCCACAAAGTCCACACCGAACGCCTCGAACATGCTCAGTGGCCCCCAACTGGGGGCCACCAGTACGACAGGTGCGCCGGACGGAGCCGGCAGGCACTGTGCTGACGCACGGAGAACTTCATAATGCGGCAATCCCGTCTCATAAAGACGCTTGGCAGGAGTCTCTCTGATGGCCTCCATTTTCCGGATGTTTTCTTTCAGCACTGGCCCACAGCAAAGTACCGAGTCGAAATAGTCATAGGCATAGGGCCGAACATAGCGGCTCTCGCCCAGAGCATGCTGCACCATGACGTAATGGCGGACACGCCGTGACCGCCGGAACGTCATCACGTCCAACTGCGGCGTTGTCGTGGCCAGCACTACCGCCTCGATATTGTTCAGGTAGGCATACCCCATCATCCCGGCGGGTATCGCCTTGTGCACTACACCATCCGGTAGCGGTTCATAAGAGCCATCACGGGGATACATGGTAAACAACGTGACAGGAATACCGCGGCCGGCAAGCTGCCGGATGATGGGCATGAAGGTGCTTTCATAGCGTGGATCTTCACAATGGATGGCAAGATCACACTTCTGATCCAGCCGGCGCAGGGAGAAGAGCAGGTCAATCGCGCGGTAATAAAGGCTTCGGAGCGCAAAGTACGCCGACAGCACGATGCCCGTGACCACATAGAACAACGCACTTCCGGTTCCCGGATCGATATAAGCCAACGCCGGCGCTGAATGCACCAGGAGCCCCAGCGCCAGCAGCGCACTTACGAATGAATGTCGCATGGTCCTGACGTAACCCCTTAACTGGCGCTGTCGCCTTTGCCGCCGAGCGGAATATATGCAGCAATCGGGAGCCAAACCACAACCGCCGGCGGACCAACGCTGTCATTCAAGGCATGACAGACAACCGTTGCCGCAGAATGAAGAAAGCCGGCAATTGCCGGCTTTCTTCATTCTGTTTCTGTGCCCACCCGCTTACCAGCCCAAGGCTTTCTGCTGCAGCGCAATCAGGTCACGGATGCCGGCCTCGGCCAGCAGCAGCATGGCATCGGTGTCGGCACGGCTGAAGGGCTGACCCTCGGCCGTGCCCTGCACTTCGACAAAGCCACCTTGCTGGGTCATCACCACGTTCATGTCGGTTTCACAGGCCGAGTCTTCGGGGTAGTCGAGGTCGAGCACCGGCACGCCCTTGTACATGCCGACCGACACCGCCGCCACAAGCCCGATCAGCGGGTCATTCTTGATGGTCTTTTTTTGCAGCATGAAGCTGAGCGCATCGACCAGCGCCACGCAGGCGCCGGTGATGCTGGCGGTACGGGTGCCACCATCGGCCTGGATCACGTCGCAGTCGAGGGTGATGGTGTTTTCGCCGAGCTTTTTCAGATCGACACAGGCGCGGAGCGAGCGGCCGATCAAGCGCTGGATTTCCAGCGTGCGCCCGCCCTGCTTGCCACGGCTGGCTTCGCGATCCGAGCGGGTGTGCGTGGAGCGCGGCAGCATGCCGTACTC
>JAUXNL010000408.1 GCA_030684415.1 Moraxellaceae bacterium
TCGCGGGCTGAAAAAGCCCGAATGGGCGTTTTTCAGCACGCTGTTAGCAGAAAAACAGGTCCCTGCGATGACTTTTCAGCCGCCGGGCCTCACAGAGCAAGTGCGGGGGGCTACTCCACGAACTGCACCACTAACAGCGTCAAGAACTGCTCCACGAACTGTTACGCGTACCGGCAAGAGGCCGCTGACTCACCCCACCCTGAACCTGCCCCACAGCAAGGCATTGAAGGGCCTGATCACTAAACATCAAGCGCATCGCCATGGCTCTCCCGAACTTGCCGAAGGACTCAGCCGGAACGCATTCGGCCGCGACAGAGACACGTTGAAGGCAACTGCACACTGAATGCCGTAGCGGCCTTTACACAGCTGGCACAATCTCCCCCGGATCGCCCGACAAGCACGACTGGTTCGCCGCCTGCCCGGTGCTAGAATCGCGCCCGTTTTCTGCCCCGGCCACCGTTGGCCGCTGTTACCTAAGGATTTGCTCATGTTGCCGCTGCGCCGTCTGCTGACCGGACTCGCCCCCGCCCTGCTTGCCCCCCTCCTCGTTCTGCTGCCGCATGCGGCCACCGCCGTGCCGACTCCACCGCCGCTGGCCAACAAGGCCTGGCTGCTGGTCGATTACGACTCCGGGAAGGTGCTGGGCGAAAGCAATGCGCAAGCGCGCGTCGCGCCGGCTTCGCTCACCAAGATGATGACCAGCTACCTGATCGAGCAGGCACTGGAGACCGGCCGCCTCAAGGAAACTGATCCGGTGTTCGTGAGCGAGCACGCCTGGTGCCGTGGCACCAGCAAGGAATCGTGCATGTACCTGCCGCTCAATTCACAGGCCAGCGTCATCGACATGCTGCGCGGCGTCATCATCCAGTCCGGCAACGATGCCTCCAAGGCGCTGGCCGAGCACATGGCCGGTAGCGAACCCGCCTTTGCCGAGTTGATGAACAAAGAAGCCGCCCGCCTCGGCATGAAAGGCACGCACTTCATGAATGCCACCGGCCTGCCCGACCCCAACCACTACACCACGGCGTTTGATCTGGCTGTGCTTGCTCGCTCCATCATTCGCGACAGCGCGCACTACTACCCGATCTACTCGGAAAAAGAGTTCACCTTCCACAACATCAAGCAGGGCAACCGCAACGCGCTGCTGTTCACCGACCCGACTGTCGACGGCCTGAAAACCGGCCATACCGAAGAAGCGGGTTACTGCCTCGTGGCCTCCAGCAAGCGCGGCAACATGCGTCTGATTTCCGTGGTAATGGGCACTAAATCCATGCAGGAGCGTGCCGACCAGACGCGCGCGCTGTTCAACTGGGGTTTTGCCAATTTTGAAAGTGCCACCGTACAGAATGCCGGTGGCGTGCTGGCCACCCCCAAGGTGTGGTTCGGCATGGCGCCGCTGGTGAAAGCCGGCCTCGACCGTGATTTTGTGTTGACGCTGCCGCGTGGCCAGAAAGACAAACTCAAGACGGAGCTAGTGCTAGCGCCGGAAGTGGAAGCGCCGATTGCCAAAGGCCAGGAACTGGGTCAGGTCAACGTAACGCTGGACGGCAACGTCATTGCCAGCCAGCCGCTGGTGGCAATGGAAGCCGTGGAAGAAGCAGGATTCCTGACCCGTCTGTGGCACCGCATCACGCGTTTCTTCAGCCACCTGTTTTAACAGTTTGCTGAAAAACGCCCATCCCGGGCTTTTTCAGCGCGCGATTCCGGCACATGCCCGGAATCGCTCCACGCTGAATCAATCACTCAAGGGTGTCTGATTCACGGCCCGGCCATCCTTGGTGTCCCTGCAAGAGCCCCGTTCGCGGGGCTTTTGCTTGAAGGACGCCGCATCGCCCCCCATATTCAGCGCATCAACGATTACGGTATCCCGCCATGAGCACGCATCGCCCGACCGACATCCAGAACGAGCACCTGTGGGAATTCCCCATGGACTATCCGCTCAAGATCATGGGCGAAGCGCAGCACCCCATGCGCGAGATCGTCGCCGACATCCTCAGCCGCCATGTCGACAACTTCGACGCCGCCACGCTGTCGGAAAAACCGTCGAGCGCCGGCAAGTATGTGTCGGTGTCCGCCATGCTCCGCATCGAACGCAAAGAGCAGATCAACAACCTCTATGCCGATCTCGCTGCCTGCGCCCACATCCGCATGGTGCTGTAAGCATGACGCTCGTCGTGCGCCAGCTCGGCCTCGCCGACTACAGCAACACCTGGACGGCCATGCGTCATTTCACCGACACGCGCACTCCGGACACCCCGGACGAACTCTGGCTACTGCAGCATCCCCCCGTTTTCACGCTAGGCCAGGCCGGCAAGCCTGAGCATGTGCTCGATGCCGGCGACATCCCGCTGGTAAAAACGGACCGCGGCGGCCAAGTGACCTACCACGGGCCCGGCCAGATCACCGGCTATTGCCTGGTAGACCTCAAGCGCGCGGGCCTTGGGGCGCGCGACTTTGTCGAGCGTATCGAGGACGCGCTGGTCGATGTACTGGTGGCAGAAGGGATTCCTGCCAATGCCGATCGCGACGCCCATGGCGTGTACGTGCTGCGCAAGAAAATCGCGTCGCTCGGCCTGCGCATCCGCAAAGGCTGCAGCTACCACGGCTTTGCGCTCAACGTGGACATGGATCTCGATCCTTACTCGCGCATCAATCCCTGCGGCTATCGCGGCTTGAAAATGACGCAGGTAAAAGATTTTTTGCGCGAAGACACACCGTCACTGGAAGCACTCGGGCTGGAGCTCGCCGCCGCGCTGGAATTTTCGCTGTATACGCCAAGAGGCGAACAACCAGACTGAGCCACACGCGACAACGCCGGGCTCTGCAGGCGGAGCTGCTCAGCGGATACTTGCTGAGCCATATCCGCCAAGCAACTCACAGAAGTCTTGCCAGCACTCAGCCGGTTCTGGATAACCTCAAGAGCTTGCGGCAGCCCACCCCAACCGGTACTGCAATCATGATGCGTCGACTGGCTGCACATACTGTTGCCCTGCTGCACTTCAGTTTTATTGCCCTCGCGTTTCTGGGTGGGCTGCTCTTGTGGTCTTGGCCTGCCGTGCGCTGGGTGCATCTGCCGGTGCTGATGTGGGCCGTGCTGATTGCGGTGATTGGCTGGACTTGCCCGCTGACGCCGCTGGAAAACCGGCTGCGCGCGGCCGGCGGTCTGCAGCCTTACGACGGGGGCTTTATCGAGCACTACATCACAGCGCGCTGGTATCCGGACGGGCTGCCACGACGGGTGCTGGCGGCGCTCGGATTGCTGCTGCTGGCCATCAACATCGCCGCTTATGGTCTTTGGTGGCAGCATGCACAATGAGCACCTGCGCCATACTGAATGTGCATATCCGAGTATTGGTACATCCGAGTGTCGCCACATCCGGACCCTCACTCGCGGCATACGCCTCACAACAGACCTGAAAACCCACCACGCACTCCGTCATGCAAGGAGCAACAGATGAAATTCCTGTTCCGGTCTACCGCTTATGTGCGGATTTTCCGCAATCGTTTTGTGGTGCAGGTCTTCCCGGCCGGACTGCAAGCAGAGACCAGTGCCGCATTTTCCCACCCGCGGCTGTTGATCGGCGATTTTGAGATCGCCGAGAAGTGTCTGAAGGACATGATCACGTCGCTCTACAAGCCTTTCTTTCTGCCGGGCAAGCCTGTGCTGGTGATGCATCCGAAAGAAGTGCTAGAAGGCGGGCTGACCACAATAGAGGGCCGCGTGTTGCAGGAACTCGGCCTAGGAGCCGGTGCGGTGAAATGCGTGATCTGGACCGGCGCTGACCTTGACGCTGCTACGCTCTCGCAAGCGCTGGAAGGATCGCGCCAGTAAGACGCGGAAGCATCCACAACTGTTCGGGCTGAGGCTGTCAGCGCCACTGACGTTTCGCACGCGGGCCTTCGGGTGAGCCTTCGCGGCCCCCTCGATGCGCCTTTACGCAATATCCAGCGGCAATGCCCATGAATCCGGCTCAGATTTTTCAGAGCCTTCTTTGGCGCAAGCGGCGGAGGTCTGGCAATCGAGAGACGGCCACCGGATCAGCATGCAGCCCCGCGCCTCTCGCCGCTACTCGCGACCTGGCCCTAGCGGCCCGCCCCTTCACCGGAAATCTGCTGCACGACCAA
>JAUXNL010000412.1 GCA_030684415.1 Moraxellaceae bacterium
TTGAAAAGTGAAGGCTGGCAGCATGTCGGCGGCAAGGGCGACCACATGAAATTCAAGCACCCCGAGCGCGATGGCCATGTGGTTGTGCCTCATCCGCGCAAGGACATCGCTATTGGCACGCTGCGTAATATTTTCCGGCAAGCCGGCTGGGAATGGAGGTGAGACCATGTTGTACCCTGCTTACATACACAGAGATGAAGGAAGCGCCTACGGCGTGACCTTCCCTGATTTTCCGGGCTGTTTCTCTGCAGCAGATGAGTTAGGCGACTTACCGCGCTTGGCACAGGAGGCCGTCGAAGTTTTCTTCGAGGGAGAAGAATTGAACATCCCGGCTCCATCGTCGCCGGAGCAGTGGGAAAATGATGAGCGCTTTGAGGGTGGCTACTGGATGCTGCTGGATATCGACCTGTCGAAGATCAGCACCCGAGCCATTCGTTTGAATATCAGCTTGCCGGAGTATCTGGTCAGCAAGATTGACAAAGCGGCCGAGGCTTCTCACCTTAATCGCTCCGCCTTTCTCGCGAAGAGTGCCGAAATGATGTTCGGCCTCAAGGAAATCAATCAGGCCATGATCAATCAGTTGAAAGGCGAAATTGATTTCTGGCAGGCGAAGGCGCTGGAAGGCGCCAAAGAGCACAACGAAGAGAAGGTGCGCGAGGCTTTGTCAAAGCAGGATGAGGCCGTGCGTGTTGTGCTCAAGATGGTCAATGTCGTGGACGCCGCCGCCTGACGGCGGGCAGAGCTGAACAAGGGTCGGCAGATCACTCTGCCGGCCCTTTTCTTTTTTCATGTTCCAGCGGTGGTGTTTCCAGGTGTGTGCTGGTAGACGGGGCAGCTTCTTAATAATCCAGCGCTTCGACAGGCTCGGCTCGAATGCGTTGGGTGGCTCACTGTCCTCTCTGAAGCATGTGCTCATGCTGCCGATGCCCGGCGAGACTTGGGCGATGCCTATGACATGCATCGCACGCTGGCCCGCGCGTTTGCTGTCTGTGCAGATAAGGCTTCCGCACGTTTTCTTTGGCGGCTGGAAAGAGAGGAAGCCTTGGCCACTCCTCGGGTGTTGGTGCAGTCCGCCAGCGCAGCAGACTGGTCAGTGCTTCAAGCGCTTCCGGGGTATCTCCAGTCAGAGAACCCCGTTGAAGAACGGCAATTCGAGCTGTCTGCATGGTTGGCGGCCTGTGCGGCGCGGCAAGTGGCGGTAGTGCGCTATGGCATAGACGACATCCAGAAGGAGCTGGAGCAGTTTGATGAGTTACATCGTCTCAGATAGTGGGCCGCTTATTGCCATTGCTCGTGCTCGCGCTGACCGGATATGGGCCTGATGAGAGTACAAATTGGAAAAGGTAGGCTGCGCTCCGGTAGCCTGCGGCTCTGCGTGACCCGCTCGATTCAGGGTCAACGGAACTCACACTCGCCGGAGCACGAGTGACCTGGCCGTATTTACCGTCCAGGCGGCATTAGCGTCGAGATTTTGCCGCAGAGCGTAGCGAGCATAACCCGGCATCAAAAGGCGAGCGAGGGATTGGGAGTCGCCCGGCAGCGTGAAAGCCCGCGAGTGCTGTCACGGGCTTTCTGTCGGCGGCTATTGGACGTCCCCGCACAGGCTTATGCTCACCGACGCCGGCGATTATCGGGCAATTGGCTATCGCGCTGCCAGATACGGCAGTCGGGTACGGGAGTGAGCCGCTTCCACTGAGCGAGCAACTTTTTTCAGTAGTTTGTGAGTCTCAGGGCTTGTATCGGCATCGGCAGGAGTACGCATCTGCGGTGCTAATCATGGACCGTCGTGCCTGCCTCTTTCTGAAGGCCGCCCTACGCATCCGTAATATGCTTGAGCGCCTGAGCAGGCCATCGCGATGTATCACGGGTATCACCTGCGTCAATGATGTAAAGAAAGGGTCACATAACCTCTTGAAGCCTCTGGGCATCCCGCCGATGCCTTTTTGGGCATGGCGACAGGAGGATGCCCTGACTAATTAGACTGGCCTGCATGTCGGCGCAACCCGCTTTATCTGCTGACCACCTTTTTTATCGCCGTGTGCTGTCGCGTATGCGCTGCTTGAGCTGCTCGTTGTACGCCCGCAGATCGTTGGCTTCTTTCGAGCGGCGCACGGATTCGTTGTAACGCGCGGTGACTTCGTCTGTATGAGTGAAGCCGGCCCAAGGGGCTGATGATGCCTCGCGCTCGCGCGCTCGGCGCGCATTTGCTGCTTCTTCCGTGCGCTTGGCGTTCCACAGTTGCTGCGCTTTTTTGCAGTCGGCACCGTATCCGGGACTGGTGCACAAGAAATTCACATCGGCATAACTTTCCGGGCCTTTGCTGGTGATGGCGGCCGCGCGCTCGTTGATGGCGCGGTTGCGCTGGCCTTGCGGGCCGTCGAGGTAATCGCGCAGGCGCTGGAGGTCGCGAGCGTAGGCGGCCTTTGTATCTGAGGGTGGACGCATGATGGCCACCGGTTCGCCATGCTCTTCGATGAGTGAAATGCGCTCAGCATTCTGGAACGTCATATGCGACGGCACCAGGAGCATCTCAGCGGGATTCAGCATGACCAGAACGCCTAGCTCCGAGCTGCCGATGGGGTTCCATGCAGGGGTTGAAATGGGATTGGCGTGCAGCGGGTCACCTGTGGCGCGCTCGTAAATGCGGATGAAGAATGAATCAATGGTCTCGTTGCCCTGCTTGGCGCGCTGCTTCCATTGCACGACCAAGTAATCATCGCCAACGAGCCGGGCAAACAAATCGCCCTGCTGCTCTGGCCCTTCATGTACGAACTCGACACCGTTGTGGAGGAACCAGGCTTTGCCGTCCTTTCGCGGCTCCTTTCGCTGTGGCGCAATCTTTCCGTGGCCATCTATCGGGAGGATGGCCTGATAGGCTGCAAACGCCTCCGGGTCGGGCTTGATGTCGGTGCATTTGAAGTTGCAGTACTTTTCCATCAGCGGCTTGCGCGTATCGACATCGAAGGTGTTGCTGCTGCCGAAGCGGATGTAGCGGCCATTACCGACCGCCTTTGCGGAATAGCTCTGCAGCGGGCCGGGAATGGACCAGAGCTTGACGGACTTGCCTTTTGGCCCCGGCGTTTGCAGGTACAGGGCTTTGTTGTCCTCTGCCAGCACAAGGTCGTTGCGGAAGAAAGCGAGCAGCCGGCGGTCGCGGTAGTGGTTGATGTGCACGCCGTCTTCGTAGACGTCGGTGCAGCTTTCGTTGCGCTCTTTGTCGTGGAATGACACGGCGAGGCGGCGGCCATCCGGTGACAGCGCGACATGGCTGTAGCCGCCGCGCAAGGGCACTGCGTTTGGCGGCAAGGGACGGTTGCGCTGGCCGGCAGGGCTGTAATACATGCGCAAAGGGGTCAGGGTGTCGGCGTCCCAGAGAATGATGCGGTGACTGGTGGTGGCTTCCGAGCTGCTGCCTGAGCCGCCCCCATGTTCGGCGCTCAGCAGCACATCTTTGCTGGCTGACAGCTCCATCAGGTAGGGCTGGGTGTAGTGGTACACCGGCCCCGGGCCGGTGGCGGGCGTTCCCGCTGGCAGGCTGAACGGTTTGGCCTTGCACAAGGATGCCTGCGCCGGTGCGACGGCCAGCAGGAGCAGGCTGCCAAGGGTCAAGCTGAGGTGGCGGATATTCATCGTGGTGCTCCTTGCGCGATGGTCACTGGCAGATGATCTGGTCGCCACAGGCGGCGGCGCGTTTGGCCCAGTTGGCCGACTGAGCCGGGTCGGCCGGTACGCCAAACCCCTGCTCGTAAACTTTGGCGAGGATGCGCATGGCGTCCACGCTGCCTTGCCGGGCAGCGTCCTGCAGCAACGGAATGGCTTTTTGCGGGTTGACCTGTGCCCCGCGAGTGCCTTGCAGCAGTGCCAGGCCGAGTGTGGTCAGCGCAATCGGGTGGCCTTTTTCAGCGGCCGCCACATTCCAGCGCAATGAAGCGGCCGGGTCTTTTGCTACGCCGCGGCCTTCGTCGTGCAGAGCCGCCATCATGACCATGGCCTCGGTCTCTCCGGCCGCCGCACTCTTCTGGAGCCATTCGATGGCGAGCGGCTCGTTAGCGGCCAGTCCACCCAGACCATTCAGGTAAAAAATGCCCAAGCTGTGCATGGCGGGTGCTATGCCCCCATCGGCTGCCACGCGAAACCAGCGTGCCGCCACCTTCATGTCGGCGTCTTTGTAGGTGTTGTGCATGAGCGCAACGCCGTAGGCCGCTTTGATGTGGCCTTGCTCAGCGGCCTTCAGCCAGTGCGGCATGGCGTCGGCACGGCGATTCTCCTGCCACAGTTTGAGGCCGGTCTGGTAGTCGGCCTCTCCGCCTGCGGGGGTGCTTGGTGTGGCGGGAGTGGCCGGTGCGGCAAAGCTGGCGCCGGGGATCAGGAGAAAGAGGGAAAGCAGCAGGGCAGGCCAGCGGATCGAGTGCATAACGGTACTCCGGGCAGTGCGTCATGGCAGGCCATCATGCCGGCCATGGCACCCGGGGTAAACCCGCCGAACAGGGGAGTACCGCTCATCGGGGCATGCAGATGACGGTATTGCCGCAGGCGGCGGCCCGCTGTGTCCATTGCGCTGCTGTGGCCGGGTCGGCCGGCACGCCGCCAAAGCCGCTCTGGTAGAGCTTCGCCAGGATGCGCATGGCATCGACGCTGCCTTGCATGGCGGCGTCATTAAGCAGCAGTTGTGCGCGCGGTGGATCAATCTTGACGCCATACGTGCCCTGCAGCATCGCCAGGCCGATTGTGGTCAGGGCAATCGGGTGGCCCGCTTCGGCCGCGGCAAGATGCAGCCGTAGCGCCGTGCCCGGGTCTTTGGGGACGCCGCGGCCTTCATCGTGCAGCGCGGCCAGCATGACCATGGCTTCGGTGTCATCGGCAGCGGCCGCTTTCTGGAACCACTGTGCGGCGATGGTTTCGTTGGCGGTGAGTCCGCCGAGGCCTTTCATGTAAAAAATGCCCAGGTTGTGCATGGCGGGCGCAATACCGCCATCGGCCGCGACGCGAAACCAGCGCGCGGCAATTTTCATGTCAGCTTCTTTGTAATTGTTGTGCATGAGCGCGACGCCGTAGGCGGCTTGGGCGTGGCCCTGCTCGGCGGCTTTCAGCCAGTGAGGCAGAGCGGCGGTGCTGCGCTTGTCGGCCTGCCACAAGGCCAGGCCTTTTTCGTAGTCGGCATCGCCAGCGGCGGCCAGGGCAGTGCTGCCGACACCCAAGGTAAGGCAGAAAAACAGCAGGGCCAGCAGCGGGTGGCGCGTCATGAAAAGCTCCGAAGTCAGGACGGGATGGCGGGCATCATGCCGGCTTGTGGGCGATGGGTAAACCCGTTCGGCAACAGGTGGTTGAGCGCCACTGGCCTGTTTTCGCGAAGGCCTTGCCGATGCGGCAAGCAGGCGCTCGGCACGTGGTTTTTTGCTTGCCCATGCGCCGGCGTTTGCCCGGTGTCCGTTGGCTTTTCAGGTGGCGTTGGCCGGCGGCGTCGCTGTCGCTCAAATCCACCATGCGCCCCGCGAGAAAGTGGCGGAATCACCTGACGCCTTAGCCGCTTGCTGAAAAATGCTTTCCAGCAAGCTGTTTCCCGGCCAAAGATGGCCGGGTCGCGAATCCATCACGGTTGAGTGATGGATTCAGCGTGGAGCGATTCCGGGCCTGCGCCTACATTGCGGGCTGAAAAAGCCTGGGAAGGGCGTTTTCAGCAAGCTGTTGGCAGGCGCTCATGAGTCAGTCGAAGGGGTCAGGCTGAACGGCAGCAGGAGATTCAGCAAATCTCTGATGTGCGGTGGCTAGGTGTTCAGCGCAGCCAGGCGCCCGGTTGATGAGGCATGACGTCACAGACGACACATCGCTGCCGATGCTTGCGCGCAAAGCAGCATCAGGGCGCAGATGAAGAAGGGCCGCTGTCGTCGGCGCCGAAGGCTTCGCGCTCGAAGCAGTTGTCGCGGTAAGCGTCGCGTCCGCACCCCCATTGCCACAGGCTGCTGGCCGCATAGAGCGGAAAAAAGAGCAGGCCCCAGCGCTCGTACTGACGCACATGCGTGTGCTCGTGCCGCCGCAGTGCGGCGAGCAGCGTAGGGCTTTGCCCGAGCACGACATGGCCGAAGGTAATGGCGCGAATGCCCATGAAGCCGAGCCCCTTCGTGAGAGGGCCACCGGACAATTCCAGCACGCCGTCGACACGTGCCGCCTGCGCACCGGCAAGGAGCGCGCAGACGCCGGGCAGCAGCCCGACGGCACTGGCAGGGGCGACCCAGGCGTACAGGAAGAATTGGCGACCGGCTCTGGTGGCGTGGTGCGTCGTCATGATCGGTGTTTGGCGCTGTGTGGCAGAAGGAATGGGCGTGATGGGCGGAAGGGCACACGCAGTGGGCCGCTCAGAGCCGGCCGCTGCGCTTGATCTCAAGGTAGCGGTTAATCAGGCCGACGGCGAGATGCTCGGGCAGGGTGTCGAGCACGATGACGCCGTTGTGGCGGAGTTGTGCCAGAGCCCGTTCGCGCGAGGCCAGATAGCGATGAGTGGCGGCGACGGTCAGCGCGCTGTCGACGTCGCCGGGTTCGCTGGCATCAATGTCGTCGAGGATTTTTTCGCGCAGGTTGGCGACCAGCACGAGATGCCGCTCGCCGAGCCGGCGACAAGCATCGGCAAGTTCGGCGGTGTCTTCGTCGCGCAGGCTGGTGATGAGGATGAGCAGGCTGCGCTTGCGGACCTGTGTGTCGAGCCGCGTGGCGAGGCTGGCGAAGTCCGGCGTCTGCCCGGAGGGCTCCAGATCAAACACAGCGTTCATGAAGCGGTTCATCACTGCACGCCCTTTGGCGGGCGGCAGCAGGCATTCGCGGTTGGCGAACGTCATCAGGCCGACCGCGTCGCCTTGGCGCTGCACGCTGTAGGTGAGTAGCAGCAGCGCGTTCAGCGCTTCGTCGAAATGCGAGAGCCGGCCGTCCTGGCTGCGCATGCGGAAGCCGCCATCGAGCAACAGCATCACTTGCTGGTCACGCTCGTCCTGGTATTCGCGGGCGATCAGCTTGCGCAGACGTGAGGTTGCCTTCCAGTCGATCTGCTTGATGGCGTCGCCTTCGCGGTATTCGCGCAACTGGTGGAATTCCATGCCCGCGCCACGCCGCCGACGCAGACGGATGCCGAGTTGCGAGAGCCGGTTGTCGCTGGCCAGCAGCGTGTATTTGGCGACCTCGGCGAAGTTCGGGTAGACGCGCACGGTGCTCGTTACCGGCACAAAGTCCTGGCGGGTGAGCAGGCCCAGCAGGGTTGGCTGGCGCAGGTCGAGGCCGGGAAACGTGTGTACGCCGCGCCGGTTGGCGCGCAGACGGTAGCGCAGCCGCAGGGCCTCGCCCGACGTCAGTGTGAACACGGGTTGTTCGCTGTCGCTTTCGCAACCCGGGGGCAAGTGATCGGCCACCTGCAGGCGGCGCGAGTCGTCGCTGTCGTGCCAGAACGTGAGGCTGACCTCGCGCCAGACGCCGAGCGGCAAGCTGGCGGGGACGTCGCGCGCTACCGAGGGTGGCCGGCGGCGCCACAGAAAAAGCCCCTCCATTACGACGAGTACCAGCAGCGCGGCCCCCGCCGCCTGCCAGACGCGTAGCCACTCCGGCAACCACGGCAGAGCGAGTGCAATGGCGGCCCACAGACCGAGCAACGGCAGCAGGTGCGGGCCGGGAAGCAGACGCCAGCGCGTTTTCATCGCGGAGCCTCCACGAGCGGCGAGCGATGCGCAGACAGTGCGTGCGCCACAGAAGGAGTGGGCGGCATCGAGAGTGCGGGCCGCGCAGAAAGACGCTGGATGACATCGTTTGCCTGGCGTTGGCTGCACCGGAATTTCCGGAGGTCAGCAAAGGGCTGGCGCACGGAAACGCATCGCGTTGACAGGGCTCTCCTCGGCGTTGCCGCAGGGCTCCGAAGGCGCTGTTTAGGGTTATCCAACGATGCCGTCGTGCACGTCGTCGCCTGTGCCGAGGCCTGCGCTGAGGCCTGCGCGGCGGTCGGCGCACTAGCGCGCGACAGAGCGTGGTGCGAAGCACGGCACGAAACGCCGATCACCCTCACGGCAATCAAAAGACGGCTTGCGCGGGACGACATACGGTCAGTCACGCGGCGCCTGCACTTGATCGAGCACTTGGCGGATGACGTCGTCAGCCGACAGGCCTTCCATTTCCAGTTCGGCCGAGAGCACAAGGCGATGACGCAAGGTGGCCACCGCAAGACGCTTCACGTCGTCCGGGGTCACGAAATCACGCTGCTCCATCAGGGCGGCGACGCGGGCCGCGCGCAGCAGCGCGATGCCGCCGCGCACGCCGGCACCGATGGCCACGCCCGGCCAGGTGCGGGTGTGACGCACGAGCGCCGTGGCGTAATCGCGCACGCGGTCGTCAATGCGCACGCTGGCGGCGAGTTTTTGCAGGGTTTGCACCGTCTCCGGGCTGATCACGGTTTGCAGCGCATCGACTTCCAACGCATCGCCGACACGGCCCTTGGTCACCAGACTCAGCAGCGCTTTCTCTTCACTTTCGGTCGGGTAATCAATCACTACCTTCAGCAGGAAACGGTCGAGCTGTGCTTCTGGCAGCGGATACGTGCCTTCCTGCTCGATGGGGTTTTGCGTGGCCAGCACCATGAACGGCCGTGGCAGCGGCAGGGCTTCGCCTTCGAGCGTCACCTGGTTTTCTTGCATGACCTCCAGCAGCGCGGCCTGGGTTTTGGCCGGCGCGCGGTTGATTTCGTCTGCCAGCAGCAAATGCGTGAACACAGGCCCTTTGCGGATGCGGAACTGCTGGCTCTGCAAGTCGTAGAGCGCATGGCCGGTGACATCGGTGGGCATGAGGTCGGGCGTGAACTGGATACGCGCGAACGAGCCGCCAAAGGTTTTGGCGAGTGCGCGCACCAGCAGCGTCTTGCCGAGGCCGGGCACGCCTTCCAGCAGCACATGGCCGCCGGCCACGAGCGCAATCAGGGTGAGCTCGATAGCGTCGTGCTGGCCGACCACGGCTCGGCCGATTTCTGCGCGCAGGCGCTCCAGTATCTGCGCCGCCTTGGCAAACTGGGCCGGGTTGCTCCCGGATGAGCTGGGGGCCGGGGCAGCGTCGGGAGTGTAGGGAATGTCGGTCACAGGGCTTTCCTCAGGCGGTTGATCAGGCGCAGGTCGGCAGCCAGTTGCAGTAACGGGCTGGAGGCGCGGTGTTGGAGTACGCGCACGATGGCGGCGGGTTCAAGGCCGGCACGGCGGCCCAGTTGGACGGCGAGTTCAGCGCTGGGCAGGCGGCGCCATTGCGGATGCCGGCGTTGCACATCGGCCAGCAGGCGCTGACGGCTGGCGTCCAGCAACAGGTCGCTGCGGCCGAGCCGGTAGAGATGGCGGCCGGCGGCCTCCAGATGCTCCGACAGGCGCCGACGCACCGGTGGCGCCCGCTCGGTGAGCGGGCCAAAGCGCTGGGCGGACTGCCAGAGCCAGACCACGACAAACACCGCCACGGCCAGCAGTAGCGGGGCGGCGCTTTCCATCAGCAGGCTGAGCAGCGAAGGCTGATCCGCGCCGTGCACCAGCATCACGTCGTGCCCGGGCTCGGCATCCACCAGACGCCAGAACAGGGCGGCGTGATCGTTGGTGCCGATGTGGCGGTTGGACACCCAGCCGAGGTCAGTGACCACCGTCACCCGACCATCGCCCCAAGGCTGGCGCAGCAGGCGCCAGCCCTTGTCGTCACGAGCACCCCAGAGCGGTTCGGTTCGCGCAGCAATGATGGCCGGGTCGTACAGGCTGACTTTCAGCCAGCCTTCGCCGGGAATCTCAAGCGTGCGGCTGGGGATGTTGAACAGTCTGGCCAGCGCCTCGGGGGCGTTCTCCGCCCCCTCGTCTTCGTTGTCCTCGCTGCCCGTGCGGACACGCAGCCCCAGTGGCTTGAGCCACTCGGCCTGATCGGCACTGTCGCTGGCAGGGAACACCAGATGGCCACCGTCTTCTACCCAGTCCATGAGGGCGGTGCGGACCTCCGGCGCCAGCAGCACGGGCGAGGAGGCCAGCACGATGACATCGGCATGGGCGGGAACGCGGCTGTAGGCTGGACTGGGCTGCACACTCAGCCCACGGGCTTCGAGCAGCCGGCCGGCGGCCAGCCAGGGATTGAGCTGTGCTTCGCGGCTGTAGCCAGCCGGGCGCTCGGTTTCACGCAGGGTGAAGCAGGCCACCAGTACGGCGCTGATCAGCAGGAAAATCGCCAGTGGCAGAAAGCGGCGCAGCGGCGTTGGTGGCGCGGCCGGTGCGCGCGGGGCCGTGGTCATGTCCGGGCTCCACGAGGTGCAGGGTCAGGGGCCGCAAAGTGCTGCCGGTACAGTGCCAGCAGCTCGGGGAAGTCGGCAGGGGCACGGCCGGCATAGGCTTCGGCCTGCCAGGCGCGGACCACCGGTGCAAAGCCGGCTTCCACCACGGCTTTTCCGCTGCGCCGGGCCAGCCGCAGGCATTCGCCTTCGGTGGCGCTGGCGGGCAGCGTGAGCGCATGACGTAGCTCCAGTGCGCGCAGGGCGCCGCGATAGAGCAAGCTGAGCGCGAGCGCCGCCTGTCCTTGCTCCCATGCCAGGCGGGCGGCCGTCGCCACGTCGTCCGGCAGCGGTCCTTCATGTGCCGCTGGTGTGGCAGTCACGGCTTCGATGATGGCGCCGGGCAGAGGCTTGCCACGGCCACCGGCCATGCGCGGCGACAGCCACTGCCAGCCACGCACCAGCAACCACAGCGCTGCCGCCACCAGCACCCCAATCGCCAGATATTTGAGGATGGCGGCGACCACAGGCAGCCATTCCGGGCGCTCGGCTTTGGTTTCTTTTTTGGTTTTTTTATCGCCTTCCATCCAGCGTTTTAGCCAGTCGCGCCGGGTCAGTTCGCGGGTTTTCTCCTGACGCTTGAAGTCGGGGCTGGCGAGCACGGTATCGATGTCGCTGCGCAGGTCGGCGGCATAGGCAGGTGGCACTTGTGCTGGCGTGGCCGGGGGCACATCAGGCGCGGCTTCTACGGCCGCTTCAGCGGACGGGTCGGCGTCTGACGCAGTGGTTGTTTCGGTGTTTGTCCCAGTGTTTGTCTCAATAGTTGGCTCGGGGCTTGGCTCGCCAAAGGCCGATGCCGCGACAACAGCCCCGTGAGGTGAGCCAGAGACGTTCAAACCGGCGCCCACGCCGTCCAAGCCCAGGCCCACGAGCAGGTTCGAGCCGGTGGCGTTGGCGTGGCTCGCACTGAATGTCAGCAAGGTGAATGTCAGAAAAGTGCTGAGCAGCCATGCGCCCAGCCGCAGGATGCCCTGAAGGGTGAAACGCCTCATGCGGCTTTCCCCCGTTCCGCCATGCGCCCGGCCAAGTGCCGGAAGGCCAGCTCCAGATCCCAGGCTTCCAGCTCGGTGCGCCGGTTCAGATACAGCGCAAAGCCGGCGGCCACATAAAACGGCTCGATAATGAGCATGGCCACAAAACTGGCACCCAGCGACAACAGATAGGTGAGCTCGCTGCCACCACTGCTGAACATCTCCCAGAGACCACTGCGCAGGCTGTCGGGCAGGAGCCAGAACACGATGCTGATCAGCGTGAGCTGGATAAAGCTGTCGAAGTGCGCCATGACGATATGCAGCCACTGCGCCTTGCCATTGTGTTGCCGCTGCAAGAGCGCAAGGCGCGCCCGGCGCTCGTTGTCCGGCAACTGCTCCAGCACCCACACCGGCAGGGCATAGGCGCGCGAAAAGCTGAAGCGGCGCCACAGCAGATGCCCGATCAGGCCCATGCCGGCACTGTCGCGCAGCAGGCGCCAGAGCTCGCGCACGGAGAGCGTGCTGCCGAACACGCGCCGGCTCAGCACCAGCAGCAAGGCCATGTCGTACAGCGGTTTGCACCACCACAGCAAAAGCCATCCCCAGAGCATGTTGTCCAGCGTCAGGGTCAGCAACAGGGCGAGCAGAAAAACCGGCCCGGCTACAGCTAGCCAGGCACGCGTGAGCAGCGCCCACTCGGTTTGCGCCAACCGCACGCCAAGGTCCATGGCCTCGTAGGGACTGCGCGGGCGCACCGCCAGCGTCAGGTCAGCGATGCGCATCCATCCCCCTTCCTGCCAGCAGCAGATAACTGCCCACCAGCAGCCAGAGCAGTGCCCCGACCCCGTATTTCACTTCCACCGGCAGCAGGGTGCTCGATGACCAGAAGGCTTCGATGACCGCCGCTATGAACAGGAACACCGTGGCGCCATACACCAGGCGGACGGCCGGCTGCGCCTTCAGTTTCAGCGCCTCGCCACGCGTGTACTGGCCGGGGGCGATCAGCGCCGAGCCGAGCAGGAACCCCGCCATGCCACAAATCACGATGGCGGTGAGTTCAAACGCGCCATGACCGATCACGAACGACCAGAACGTTTCGGAATAGCCGACACGGGTGAGATGGCCGGCAACCGCGCCGATGACAATGCCGTTGGTGAGCAGGATGAACAGGCTGCCGACGCCGGCAAAAACGCCACCGGCAAAGGTTTTGAAGCCGATGCCGATGTTGTTCTGGATGTAATGGCCGAACATCATGAAATCACTGGCGTCGTCGCGCTCAAAACCAACCACGCGGCGCGCGGGGTCGTACATATGCTCGTACTGGTGCACCTGCTCGGCATCGAGCACGCTGTACACCAGCGGCGGGTTGAACCAGATGGCGGCGGCAATCGCGACAAAGCTGCCGAAAAAAATCAGCGACGCCAGCCAGAACAGACCGGCATGGTGACGCACCAGTTGCGGAAAACCGCGCAACAAAAATTCGCTGACGAGAGCGGCCAGCGGCGCGCGCGTCTGGTAGAGGCGGTGGTGGGCCCGTACCACCATGGCGTTGAGTCGCTCGACCAGTGCCGGCGGATAATGCCGCTCGCGCGCCAGTGCCAGTTGCTGGCAGGCCTGGCGGTAGCGTTCGGGCAGGCTCACATCGGTTTCGCGCTGTTGCTCGGCCGATGGCTTTTTTGCCGGGGCGGTGTCGGCCAGCAGGGTTTCCAGAATGTGCCAGTCGGTTTCGTGCCGACGCATGAATTCTTGCGGGCTCATCGCTCACCTGCCAGCCAGCGCGCCATGCCTTGCAGACGGGTGACGCCGGCAGCGCCTTGTCGCTGTGTCAGTGTTTGCAAAAGATCCGCGAGTTCTTGCTGGCGGGCTTCACTCAAGCGTGCACTGCGTTCGGCAAACGCAATCACCGCTTTTTGTTCGGCGAGCCGCAGCGGCAGCGGGGGCGCCACCACCGGGGCCAAGGGCAAAACCGGAACAGTGGTTTTCACCGGCGCCCACACCACCAGCGTTCCGGCGGCCAGATCGCCCAGACGCTGGAAGCGCGGATGAAAGAGCATGAACAGAATGCCGAAGCCGAACATGAAGGGCAGAAAGTCAGCCACGCGCAGCAGGTTGCGGATGATGGAGGCGGAGAACCCGACAGGCCGGCCATCACTTTCCACCACACACAGCCCGACACTTTTCTTGCCCGGCGTGGCGCCACCGCGCATCAGTTCGAACAGCACGGGGTAAAACCACTCCACGAGAAAGGCGATCAGCATCATCAGGCCGTTACCGAAGCGCCCGGTCACCGCGAGTGCAATGCCGGCCGCCAGCAGCAGGGCGGCGCGGATCATGAAATCGATCAGCCAGGCGGTGGCGCGTGGGACAGCGCCTGCCAGCGGCAGTTCGAGGTCGACGCCTTCGGGTGTGGCAACGGCGTGACGGGTATCGAGATACATGAAGGGCATCAGGCCTTGATCACCCGCGTGGCGCAGATGTCGTCGTGAATGCATTTGTGCGAAGCGCGGAAGATGAGCACTACATTGGCGAAGCTGAAAATGTTGCCGGCCACAGGCACGACGCCTGGCAACATGAGGATGGCGCAACGCTTGAGCAGCAGTGGCAGCGGCGCTTGTTCGCCATCACTGTCCTGCACCACACGGATGCCGATCATGCGTTTGCCGAGCGTCTGGCCCGTGCTTTTCATGGCGCTGATGTTGAGCGCGAGATACACCACGAACGCCACAACCGTGGTGACCAGGTTGTAGCGCCAGCCTTCGCCTTCCATCCACTCCACACCGCCGCCATTAAAGGCAGATATAAAGCCGATCGCCCCACCTAGCGCTGCGCATACCGCGACCAGTATCAGGCTGTCGATAATGCTGGCCCAAAGGCGTTGCAGACGAGTCGCCAGTACCTGTTCATCGGCACTGCTGATGATGTCGGTCACGATGGCGGCGGGAGCGGCGTAGGGATTGTCGGTCATCACGTTTCCTTGTGCGGGTGTGGAACTGAAGGTGTTGGGCTAAATGTGTCGGGCTGAAGGTGTGGAGCCGTAGCGGGCAGGGAGTCTCTGGATAAGCGCGGCGTGTCGTCCCCGCACACCCCGAGGGTGCCGGTGGTGCGAAGCCGGTCCCCACTGTCATCAAGCACTTGCGGCGTTCGCCGCTCGCCACAGTGAGGCTGCCCAGAGGTTCCCTGAATGCTGCGTAGAGCCCAGGGCGGAGTGTGCAGCCAAGCAGTGGGGCAGGAAAAGCCGGGCATGAAAAAAAACGCCACGAAGACCGTGGCCGGGTTCAAAAGATTGGTGGAAGGGCTGCTGGCGGGGCGCCATGGATGCCATGGCCGATGCCGATGCCGATGCCGATGCCGATGCCGATGCAGGGCAGGCATAGCCAGCACGGCGGCCCCGTCGTCAGGCCGCTCGTGCCTCGCACTTGGCTTCCGACATTGCATCCCTGGCCACGTCATCCGGCCATGCCGAAAGCCGACGGCATCACCACGAATGGCGTGCCGCGCGCTCCTCACTCCGGCGCGTTGGCCTGTGCCGGCCGCTCCCCGGTACGCAGGCGCAGCTCTATTTCACGGTTGTCGCGCACCACGACCATCTTGAGTTCGGTGTCCGGCTTCAGCGCGGCAATGCGCTTGATGGCCTCGGCCGAGTCGCTGATGGCGTCCCCGTTGATCTGCACGATGATGTCGCCCGCCGCCATGCCGCCTTTATGCGCGGGCCCGCCGCGGACCACGCCGGCGACGGCCACCCCTTTGGTGACCTTGCTGCCGATATACGCCGCCATTTCTTCGTCCAGCGTGCGCACCTCGATGCCCAGCCAGCCTCGCACCACCTTGCCGTCTTTCACGAGGGCGTTCATGACGTCTTTGGCCAGCGCGGCCGGGATGGCAAAGCCGATGCCCATGCTGCCGCCGCTGCGCGAGTAGATGGCGGAGTTCACACCGACCAGATTGCCGGCCACGTCCACCAGCGCGCCGCCAGAGTTGCCGGGATTGATGGCCGCATCGGTCTGGATGAAGTCCTCGAAAGTGTTGATGCCAAGCCCCTGGCGGCCGAGGGCGGACACGATGCCCTGGGTCACGGTCTGGCCCACGCCAAACGGATTGCCGATGGCGAGCACCACATCGCCCACCTGCATCGGCGTTTCACGGAAGGGCAATACCGGCAGGTCTTTGAGCGCGATACGCAGCACGGCAAGGTCGGTGCCGGGGTCAGTGCCGACCACGGTGGCGGTGGTTTCGCGGCCATCGCGCAGCGCGACACGAATTTCATCCGCCGCGGCCACCACATGGTTGTTGGTCAGCACATAGCCTTCTGCGCTGACGATAACGCCGGAGCCCAGGCTCGATTGCATGCGCTCTTCCGGCACGCCATCACCGAAAAAGCGGCGAAAGAACGGGTCTTGCAACAGCGGGTGCATCTGCTGCCGGCGCTTTTGCGAGGTATAGATGTTGACCACGGCCGGCGCCGCCAGTTGCACGGCGCTGGCGTAGGAGGCAGGGCCGGTAACGGCCGGGGCAATTGCGGCGCTACGCTCGTTGGCCAGCGTAGGGGCGGCGGGAGTGGGGGCTGCGCGGTCGCTGCGTTCATGCCAGGCCCAGAGCAAGACAGCGGTCAGCAATATCCACGGGAACAGGGTCTTGAAACGCATGAAAAGGGTTCCTTCAGCAGGGCTCGCAAGCGAATATGATGGCCCTCCTGTTGGGTCTCAAGGTGTCTTTGTATGAGTTTATTGCCCGCCTCAGCACCGCCCGGTGTTCCGCCCGCAGTGGCGGCCCCCACGTCTGGAATGTGCTCGCTGCGCGATCTGGTCGCGCGTCTCGATGCCACGCTTGAGCCTGCCCGTTTCAACGACTACTGCCCGAACGGCCTGCAGGTGGAGGGGCGTGCCGAGGTGCGCAAGATCGTGACAGGCGTGACGGCCTCGCAGGCGTTGATCGATGCCGCGATTGCCGCCGGTGCCGATGCGCTGCTGGTGCATCACGGCTATTTCTGGAAAGGCGAAGACGCCCGCATTACCGGTATCAAACGTCGTCGTCTCAAAACGCTGCTCGATAACGACCTCTCGTTGCTGGCCTACCACCTGCCGTTGGATGCGCATCCGCTGCTGGGCAACAACGCCCAGCTCGCGCGAGTGCTGGGGCTGGTCATCGACGGCCCGCTGGAGCCGGGTAATCCGCGCAGCATCGGCAACACCGCAACGCTGCCAACGCCGCTGCGCGCAGAAGACTTTGCGGCGCAGGTGGAGCAGGCGCTGGGTCGCAGGCCGCAGTTGATTGACGGCGGCCCGAGCCTGATCCGGCGTATCGGTTTCTGCACGGGCGCCGCACAGGGCTATATCGATCAGGCCGTCGCGCAGGGGCTGGATGCCTATGTCAGTGGTGAGATTTCCGAGCCTACGGTGCATGCCGCGCGCGAAGCCGGCATTCATTATCTGGCTTGCGGCCACCATGCGACCGAGCGTTATGGCGTGCAGGCGCTGGGAGAATTCTTGCGCGCCGAGCTGGGGGTGGCAGTGGAGTTCATCGACATCGACAACCCGGTCTGACGGCGTATAGCCCGTCGCAATCGAAGCCGTTGGCAAACCCGATTGACTGTCAATTGGCGACAAACGAAGCGATATGGGCTTTATCGGTTTGAACGTTCGTTTGCTGTTGTGGCGCATGAGCAGTCTTTGGGTGCTGTCGCGCTATTCATGACGATGAGTCTGATTGCGGCTCACCATCATTTCCGTGTGTTCTAGTTGTGCCGGAGGTTGGGCCCGTTGTGGGTGGCCGAAATCTGTTGGCGGGGGACATGACCGGTTAGTGATCTGACGGCGCCAGCATAAAACTGTAGACGCTTGTTACCAGATAATTATGAATCTATAGAAGAAGCTGTGGAGGAATTCATGTTTGCAATCGACGTTCCCTCTGTGCCAGTTGAGATGGTGCAGGCTTATCAGTCAGATGAAATGATATCGGTGCATCAGGTGGCTGCGGCGCCAGGGCATTCATTTGACTACATAATGACGAGTTGTACTGATGCCCAGCATTTGAATGTTAAAGGCAATACTATTCGAGGGAATTTTGTTAGCCCTGCGGACACACTATTATTTGGCTATTTCAAGAGTGAAAAAGGTGTTGATATTGATC